>JANWXR010000017.1:11316-21797 GCA_025057205.1 Anaerolineales bacterium
GCGCGACCGTCGTCACCTTCGCCAAAACCATTCAGGCCAAGGCTCGCAAGCACTCGCACTTTGCCCGCGTCACCTTCGACGAAAAAGGAACCATCACCAAAGTGGCCGTCTCTCGCTAACCTCCTGTCTCAAAATTCCATGACCGACCTCGGCTTTCACTACTTCCCCGACGATACCCACTACCGCGCCACCGACCTGCAGGCCTGGCTGCCCGAGCTGAAGGCGCTCGGCGCGCGCTGGCTCACCCTCATCGGCTCACCGAGGCGCGCTGTGCCGGAGCCGTTCCTCATCGGCCTCAAGCAGGCGGAGATTGAGCCGGTCATTCACATCCCGGCGACGCCCGGGCGCAACACCGATGCCGCGCAGGCCATGGCGCTGTTCGAGACCTACGCGCGCTGGGGCGTGCGCTACGTCGTCGTCTTCTCCGAGCCGAACGCGCGCGCCTCCTGGCCGCAGGCCGAGTGGGCTAAGAGTGGGCTGGTAGACCGCTTTCTTAATCGCGCATTGCCGGTGTGGGAGGCACAGCTCAACGCGGGGCTGGAGCCGGTCTTCCCTGCGCTCAGGGCGGGCGGCGATTACTGGGACACGGCTTTTCTGGAGGCGGCGCTGGCCGGCCTGTACCGGCGCGGACGCGGCGACCTGCTCAAGCGTTTGACCTTCGCCGTGAACCTGTGGACGTTCGGTAGGCCGGTGAGCTGGGGCGCCGGTGGGTTGAAGGCGTGGCCCAACGCGCGGCCCTACGCCACGCCGCCGGGCACGCAGGATCAGCGCGGCTTCCACTTGTTTGACTGGTACAACGAGATCATCACCGCGCGCCTTGGCGAGCCGCGCCCGTTGCTCTGCCTGGCCGGCGGGCCGCGCCTGGGCGAGGGCGAGACGACCGATGAGGTCAAGCACGCGGCGGCGGTGCAGGAAATCCTCACCCTGCTGGCCGAGGATAAATTGCCGGCTAATCTACTCAACGTCAACCTGTGGCTGTTGGCGGCACCGGAGGCCAGCCCCTTCGCGCGTGAGGCGTGGTATCAGGCCGATGGCAAAATGCTGGCTGCGGTCGAAACGGCCAGGCGCTTCGCCGGCCGCCGACCCAAACTGTGCCCTCTACCCAAACTCAATCTACTCAAAAAAGAAAGTTCCACGCAAAAGCCCCTTACTCACTACTTGCTACTTCCTACGTTCGAATGGGGTGTCTCCGAGTGGCACTGGCGCGCGGCGCTGGACTATGTGAAGGCGCACCGCCCGGCCTGCGGCTTCTCGGTGGAAGAGGCGCTGCAGGCCCGGCGCGTGACCCTTTTCGGCAACGAGCAAAGCCTGAGCGTCGAAATCGAGAACCGCCTGCGTCGCTCCGGCTGCGAAGTCGAGCGCATCATCCCAACAGCATAGGCCTGATTCGTGGTAAAGGGGGTTCTTACCAAGATCCGGCCCAGGCATCGAATTTCGCGAATGAACGTGAACGACAGCCAAATGATTTCGGGCTTCACCGAAAAGCTCATTTGAACCACGAAAACGCCCGGAACGCGAAGGAAAACAAGAGCGAAGCCTTCGCGCTTTTCGTGTCTTGGCGGTGAGCCGGTGGCTTTGCAATGGGGTCATTCGAGAAATTCGCGCCATTCGATGTGGAAAAGCACGTCCGTTCGTTCGAAGAACCGGCAGTTGTTGGCACGGACTTTGCACTTCGGTTGGCAACGTGGTCAAACCCGCCCGACACTGACAGAAGGAGCCAGAGTCCTATGAACACCCAGCCCACCCGGATCAAAGTCTTCGGCCTCGGTGGCGGCGGTAGCAACGCCGTCAACCGCATGATTGAGCTTGGCCTGGACGGCGTGGAGTTCCTCGCCGCCAACACCGACGCGCAGGCTCTGCGCCTGAGCTTAGCGCAGACCAAACTGCAGTTGGGGCCGAGCACCACACGTGGGCTGGGCGCAGGCGGGAGGCCGGAGGTCGGCGCGCTGGCCGCCAACGAAAGCCGGGCCGAGATTCGCGCGGCGCTGGCCGGCGCAGACCTGGTCTTTCTCACCGCTGGCATGGGCGGCGGCACGGGGACTGGCGCCATCGCCGTCGCTGCGGAAGAAGCGAAAGCCCTCGGCGCGCTCGCCATCGCCATCGTCACCACGCCGTTCTCCTTCGAGGCCATCCGCCGGCGACAAAACGCCGAGTGGGGGCTGGAAGCGCTACGCCCGCACGTGGACACGCTCATCGTCGTGCCCAACGACAGGTTGCTGCCGCTGCTAGGCCGCCACACGCGCTTCGACGTCGCCCTGCGCGTGGCCGACGAAGTGCTGCGCCAAGGCGTGCAGGGGTTGACCGAACTCATTAGCAAGCCGGGCCTTATCAACGTGGACTTTGCCCACGTGCGCCATATCATGCAGGACGGCGGCAACGCTATGATGGCCATCGGCCAGGGGCGCGGAGAGAACAAGGCCGAGCAGGCCGTGCAGCAGGCGCTCAAGATGCCGCTGCTGGACATCCCCAACCTGCGCAACGCGCGCGGCGTACTCGTCCACTTCACCGGCGGTGATGACCTCGGCCTGTTCGAAATCAGCCGCGCTGCCGAGCAGTTGCAGCGCGCCGCACCCCAAGCCGACATCATCTTCGGCGCCACCGTTGACAACACCATGCTCGGCCGAGCGCAGGTGATTCTGATCGTGACCGGCTATGACCTGCCCGCAACTGTGACTGCGCCCGAGCCGCTGATCCCACACGATGCGATCCCGGCCTCACCGGCGGTGCTGGCGCCTGCTACCGTTTCCGCTCGAACCGCCTTCAGCGCCGATGTGCCAGCGCCGCTAGCCGAGCCGGCAGGCCAACTGGCGAACGCGCTCTTCAGCCGGGTCGTGGCTGCTGGGGCCAGCGTCGTTGCCGAAGAAACCGTAGTCGTCACCGAGCCGCCTGCCGCCAACCCGAACAGCCTGGACATCCCAGCCTTCCTGCGTCGCCGCCGCACCCTGCGCGACATCGAACGCGCCTGAGCGGCTGGCATAGGGTTTGCACTTGAGTTGGGCAAGGACGCACGACAATGAGCCTGAATCCCCTCCAGATCGAAGCCATCTCTCGCCAGGTGTACGGCCAGTTCCCTGAGGTCAAAGGCGCACGGCCTAGGGTGCAGACGCAAAGCGCCAAGAGCGCCGGCTCCGGCCAGCGCTTTGTGCTGACCTTCAAGGGCAGTGGGCAAAGCGCCAACGGTCATGCCATTCAACGCATCGTCCGCGTCGTCGCCGACGAGCGCGGCAAGATCATCCGCATCAGCACCTCACGCTAAACCCCTATGAGGAGCCACACGATGTTCCCTCTCGCTATTCGCCGTCGCTTTCACTCCGCCCTCGAGCACTCTCAGTTGCTCATCTTGCGCCAGGTCATCTCCTTCAATCGCTCTGTGAGACGAGCACGCCGCTGGCTGCAGCCGGTGGAAAGCTGGTTGTGGCTGATGCCAGCCGCCTTTCTCCTGGGCATGGTGGGCGTCATACTGATCCGCTTGGGCTGATCTCAAAATCTGCGCCGTTCAACTCCAATTTTCGCGCGAGAACGCCGCCGGTTCTGAACCGGCGGCGTTTCCATTGTGCCAATGCTTGACAGTTCCTGCTTATACCTATGGTACACTCGTGCTGCGGTAGAAGAGGCTTCACGCATCTGGCCAGGGGTAGCTGAAGGACAAAAACAACCTCAGAGGAGCAAGTGTGCCGATGGCCAATGGCGGTATGGCAAGCCGAAACCCAGCCACACAGACAAACATACAGGGCCGCATTCTTTTTCTCGTCTTCGCCACGCTGAGCTGCCTGGTGCTGGGCGGCCTGGTGGCCTGGCTCCTAACCGAGCCAGGCCCTTCTCAGACGAATAATAATCTATCAGCGGTCGCGCCTACGATGCCTTTCACCCCCAGCCCGACAGCTGGCCTAGGCACGCAACGCACCATCCTGCTGCTCGTCATCGATTCACTCACCGTGCCGCAACCCAAGCTGGAGGGCATCTGGGTTCTGACCTTCATCCCTGGAACCTCGGAGTATTTCTGGGTAGGCTTATCGCCCCAGTCAATTGTCCCTGCTACTGGCCGCTCGCTAGAAATGTACTTTGCCGAAAGCCCAGCGCCATATGACCGGGCGGATTTTACGATGACCGGCATTATGCAACTCACCGATAGCGGCTTTCAGCCCACGCTCTCAGTCACCATCGATCGTCCCCTGCTCATCGAGCTAGTCGAGCTTCTCGGCGGCATTGCAATAGACGGTCAGCACCTGAACGGCGAGGGACTGTTGGCCTATTACGATAGCCTGCCCCCTGATCAGCAACTGCTGTTCCAGAAGGCCGCGCTCGAGGCGTTTATCCGCAAAGCTCAGGCCGCTGCCTGGCGGGAGGACCTGCTCGAAACCCTCTATTATCATTACCAAACGGTCAGCCCGGATGCCGATGAGCTATTACGCCTGGCGATAGAAGCCCTGCCCTTCTCGGAAGCCAAGTTCAACTATAGTCTCTGGGAGGAAACCGACGCTGCCCAGGAAATCGCTCCCTGAGACATAACCGAATGGAGTCCGTTCCGACCATTGTGCGCACGCTGCTCCAGGCGCTGGGGGAAGACCCCGACCGTGACGGCCTGCGCCAGACCCCGGAGCGCGTGAGCCAGATGTATGCCGAGCTGCTCGCCGGTTACCACACCGACCCGCAGGCCGTCATCAACGGCGCACTGTTTGACGTGGAATATGATGAGATGGTGCGGGTGCGCAACATCGAATATTACAGCCTGTGCGAGCACCATTTATTGCCCTTCATGGGGCACGCCCACGTGGCCTACCTCCCCAAAGGCAGGCTGCTCGGCCTGTCCAAGATTCCGCGCATCCTCGAGATGTTTGCGCGCCGCTTGCAGGTGCAGGAAAGGCTCACCACGCAGATCGCCGATTTTTTGGTGGAGACGCCCCCAACCGCAGGGCGTGGCCGTAGTTATTGAAGGCATCCACCTATGCGCGATGAGGCGTGGCGTAAAGAAGGCCGATGCATGTATGGTGACCAGTGCCATGCGCGGCCTCTTCCGCAGCAACGCCGCCACCCGCGCCGAGTTCATGGCCTACCTCAACCGCCCGGCGACCCTCTACGCGCCGAACTCCCGCAAAAATTTCTCTCGGTTTGCCGCACGCGCAATCTTGCCGCTGCTGGTCTTGAGCAGCCAGCGCAAGCCCACCACCTGCACCCGGCGCACGGCCACCTCCGAGCCGCGCGTCACACGCTCGCGGATAGCGTCCGCAATGCGTCGGCGTTCCCCTTCGTCCTGTGTCTCGGCCTCCGCCACGATGACGACCTCCTCCGTACCCTGTACTTCATCGAACACGCCGAAGGCCGCCACCCGGCCCGGGTACACACCCGGCACTTCGCCCGCCAACGCCTCCAGATCGCCGGGATAGATGTTTTTCCCGCCCACGATAATCAGATCCTTCTTGCGACCGGTGACGTAGACTTCGCCATTCGCCAGGTATCCCAGGTCGCCGGTCAGGTACCAACCGTCGTGAAAGGCCTGCGCGGTCAGATCGGGCCGGTTATAGAAGCCGGTGAGCAGGCAATCCCCCTGCAACGCAATCTCGCCGATGCAGCGTTCGGGCAGCTCACGCCGTTGATCATCGAGGATGCGCACCCGCGTGTTCTCCAGCGGCCTGCCGGCGGAGAGCAGCCTCAACACGTTCGGCGCTTCCGGCGAGGCTGGGACTGCCCGCCGTTCACTGAAGAAGGCTGGCGCCTCAATCACGTCCACGGTCACCGGCGACTCAATGCCGCCCTGCGAAACGGCAAAGACATTCTCTGCCATCGCGTAGCAGGTGGCCAGCGCCTCCGGGCGCAGGCCGTAGGGCGTGAAGCGCTCGGCGAACATCCGATGGCTCTCCCAACGCATCGGCTCCGAGCAGTTACTGATCGCCCGCCAACTCGAAAGGTCAATCCCGTCCAGGTCGCGGTCGCGAATCTTTTGCGCGCAGAAGTTGTAGGCGAAATTGGGCAGCCAGGAGAGCGTGCCGCGATAGCGCGAGACGGCATGCATCAGCTTGTACGGCGCGCGTACCCAATCGAACGGCGACATCAGCACTAGTGGCGTGCGCGTGAGCACCGGCAAAATGAAGCCGGCGATCAGACCCATGTCATGATAGAGCGGCAGCCAGCTCACCACCACGTCGTCGCGCGTCAACCGAATGGCGCGGGAATAGGCCTCCAGCTGGCTGAATACGGCGCGATGCGCCAGCGCCACACCCTTCTGCAAACCCGTCGTCCCCGAAGAGTGCTGCAGCACCACGATGTCCTCGGGCGAGCGCGTCAGCCCGGCCAGAGACACAGAGTCTGCTCCGGCAGGAGCGACGGCTTCGGCCACGAGAATGACGCGCACGGAGGAATTCAGGGCGGCGGCGCGCACCTCCGGCTCGAAGGCGCGGTAGGTGATGACGGCGGCAGGCCGCGTAATCTCGAACAGCGCGGTCAGGTCGCGGCGATACTTTTCGGGGCTGAGCTTCTCCGTCAGGAAGGGCATGATGGCGGGGATGAAACCGCCCAACACTGCACCCCAGAAGGAGTAGATGAGCGGCGCGCCGTGCTGCAGGATGAGGATGACGACCTCGCCGGGCTGCACGCCGGCCTGCTGTAGCGCCAGCGTGTAATCCAAACCGCCGCGCACCAGGTCGCGACAGGTCAGCGTCTGGTCTGGCTGACCGGCCTGAAGGAGGTAGATGGCCGGCCGGTCGGGGCTATCGTTGGCGTTTTGCCAGAGGCGCTGCGCCAGGGTGTGCATGAAGCTACCCGGCGCGGCGCTGCTCGATGAGGGCCGCCAGCTCGCCGAGCGTGTCGAACGTCTGCGGGTTGAGTTCGGTGTCGTCCAGACGAACGCCGAACTCCTTTTCGATGTGGAGCGAGAGGTCAATCAGGTGAAAAGAGTCGATCAGGCCGCCGGAGATGAGCTTGTCATCGGCGAACAGCGTGCGGTCGGGCTGGCGCAGGATGTGCGTGGCGATGAAGCGAGAAAGGTTAGCGAGGACGGTGTCTGTCATATGAGTCTCCCGATTGAGCCGGGCTGGCGTCTTGTCAGCGGCTTAGCCTCCATTAGAGAGCGTCTTAAGACTCACCCCTGAGCCAATCCTCGAGTCATCAGTCGGATCATCGCCACATCGATAAACGCTTCACCGGTTTCGAGCAGGCGCTCGTCGTTGCGGCTTGAGGTTGGGGCAGAGGGGGCGCGATGACCTTCCATTCGGCATCGGTGGGATCGGTCAGGCAAAGTGGTCGGGTTTTGCTCAGGCCCCAAGTTTGCCCGACTTTTCAAGTCTGCACTAGGGTTTTAAGACGCTCTCTAAGAAACACTCTCTGAGGCGTAACAGCCTAAGAGGCTGTGCTACGGGTTCAACAATTTGAGCAATTTCCCCGCCAGTTCGATGACCGGCACGCCGACCTTGCCCACGTTTTCGGTGGCTTTGATTAATCCGTCGATTCTCACACTGTACCATTTGCGGTTGGGTTTGGGCTTTTGCAGTTCCTCTTGCAGGCGCTTTAGATCTTCGGCGGTTCTCTCGGCCTTGGGCGGCAGGCAGGTGACGGAGCATTTCCTGCATGGCGGCGGTCGATTGCGTCAGGATGGCAGCGGCTTCGGAGGGACAGACCGGTGTTGAAACTGCTCTCGATTTTTTGCTTCGCTTCGTTCCCTTTGCCGATGACCAGACTGTTGCCCGTCATCGGGCCGTGCACTTCGATATGGATGGATTTTCCCCTCCGTCTTTCATCACTTATATCAGGAACAGGCGCTTGCGCTCTTCCAAGCGCGCCGCCGGGCTGACGAAGCCGTTCAGCACTTCGCTTACGTTCAGGCCAATGGTGCGATTCTGCCAAGTTTCGAAGATTCCCGTCAGGCCGTCGTGTTCGTATGCGAGCAGTTTCTGATATTCCAGTCGCAGGCCGGGGTATTGCGGCAGGCAGAGGAATTGCTGAATGGGGAAGTTCTCCTGCCCGGCGCTCTCGGTGAAGGTGCGATGGATGATTTCGAAGTGGGCACGGATGACGGCCAGCATCTCGCGGCGGGTGTTTTCCTGCCCCAGGACGTGGATTTCGACCCGCTTCTCGGCGAGGTTCGCTCGCACCAGGGCGCGGTTTTCTCCGCTGGTCAGAATCACGCCGTAGCGCCAGACCAGGCCGCCTTCGATGAGTTTGTGGACGCGGACGATGAATCGGGTGATGATGCTCTCCGGCAGGTCGGGGTAGGCGTATTCGAAGGTTAGCCCGGTTGCCCAGGCAGGGTCGGCGGCCTGGGCGGGTTCGTCCTGTGGCATGGCGTTGGGCAGGTACATTACCCTATTCGGCGCGGGGTAGGCTAACTCGAAGCACGGCAGGAGTTTGAGGATCAGGTTGCGGTGCCAGGTCTGGCAATCCGGCAGAATGCGGCAGGTCAGTTTGAGGGTCAGCCGGCCGTGGGTTTCTTCGCGCAGTTCTTTGTCCGTGAGCAGGCGATAGATGGCGTTCGTCACCCACGTAGGGTTGAGCACACCACCGGGCGAGAGCGGTTTGCCGTTCTCACGGAAATCCAGGATTATCCCCAAATCGTGGAACAGGGCGAGCAGGTTATCCTGGTCTTCCGCTTCCGTGATGCCCTGCCTGGCGCACAGTTCGCGGACGCGCTCGTAGGGGATGACCTCGCGGTAGGCTTTCTCTTGCTCCATCGCACCTCTGACCCATAGGTGCGATGCGGCAAACAGGACGCGGGTATGCGGCAGAGAGGCAGCAGCTTCCTCCAGCGCGGCGCGCAAGTCTTCGAGGCCGGCGCCGTCCTTTGCCGAAGTCTGCACGAAGGCGCGGATTTGGGGGAACTCGCGCTTCAGGCGGTTCTGCGGCAAGTCGAGCAGGTGACTCTGGGCATCGGCTTGGTTGCCGACCACGATGACCGGCGAATCGCCGCCGTAGGCGCGGATGGTGCGCAGCCAGTACTCGACGCGGTTCTGCTCATAGGTCTGGCGCGCGTTGAGCACGAGAACGTAGACGCAGCGCGCCGAGAAGAAAACACGATGGATGGCGTGCATGAAGTCCTGACCGCCGAAATCCCAGACCTGGGCGGTGAGGTCCCCGAGCGGCAGAGCGTGAGTCTCGACGGTGAGGGTGGCGGGACTGTTTTCCTGGAAAGGAAGCTCGCGCAGGCGGCGCACCAGTTGCGTTTTGCCGACCGCTGGCTGGCCGACGACGAGCAGGCGCGCTTCGCCCAGGGCGCGCCCCCCGTCCCAGATGGCGCGGTAGAAGCGCAAAATCTCCCGGGCGTAGCCACCTTTTAGCCAATTTCCAAACACTTGGCGCGGCAGGGCGAGGGTGAGCGGGTTGCCGTACAGGTTCAAGCGTCTCAAGCGGGTCAGGCGTGCCAATGCCGGCGGCAGAGAGGTGAGTTGGTTGTTCCTAAGGTTTAATTCCTTCAGGCTAGCAAGCTTGCCGATTTCGGGCGGCAGGCAGGTAAGTTGATTGAACGAAAGGTTTAAGTCTTTCAGGCCGGCAAGCTTCCCGATTTCAGTCGGCAGGGAGGTGAGCTGGTTGTGCGAAAGGTCTAATTCCCACAGTCTGGAGAGCTTGCCGATTTCGGGCGGCAGGGAGGTGAGGCGGTTGTCCGAAAGGCCTAAGGTTTGCAGGCCGGCAAGCTTCCCGATTTCGGGCGGCAGGGAAGTGAGGCGGTTGCGCCAAACGCATAATTCTTGCAGGCTGGCGAGTTGGCCAATTTCGGGCGGCAGGGAGGTGAGTTGGTTGCCTGAAAGGTCTAAAGTTTGCAGGCTGGCGAGTTGGCCAATTTCGGGCGGTAGGGAGGTGAGTTGGTTTTCCCGAAGGACTAAGGTTTGCAGGCTGGCGAGTTGGCCGATTTCGAGCGGCAGGGAACGGAGGCCGAGCCACGAGAGGTCGAGCGTGGTCGCGCCGCTTTGGGCGGCCTGGCGGATACGAGTGAGGGCAGTTTGGTAAGACATAGACGGTGGAGGATGAACAATGGAGGGCTATGGATATTAACCAATGGTGCTAGTTTGATTTGGAGTCATGGGGTATCCTCGAGGTTGTAAACCCAATCCCAAATTGTATCTACTGATGTTTGAAAAATTAATTTCCGCTCAAAATGGCGTTTTTGCGGGAGAAAATTGGGTTTTTGGGCGGAAATTATTTCATCAAAACTCAGTCGGCTGACCTGTTGAAACTGCTCGCGGCCTGTAACCAGTCTCTCAGCCAGTGGTCACCAAACCAAACCTGTTGAAGGTGAAGTTGAGAGCAAGCCAACCATTTCTCACGAATGCATACCATCCGTGTGGATAAAATCACCTTATAGTAACGTCAAAGCTTCCCCCGGCCGGTGAGCGGCGAGCAACTTCCCCGGCGAACCCCACCGGCCATCCCTTCTAAGTTACAAAGACCGGTCAGGCCCTTCAAGCCGACCGGTCTTTGGTTTAGGAGTTACGCAGTTGCGCCCGTGCTGCCACATTTGTGGCGGTCATGCCCGCCAGAAGTTCACCAGATATGGCAGC
>JANWXR010000180.1 GCA_025057205.1 Anaerolineales bacterium
TGAGCAAGACGCTGGGTTATGAAGACACATTGCTGCTGCCTGCCGAGCGACGCGTGCTGTTTGTTGCCGACAATGCGGACATCGCCGGCAACTTCCCGGCTAAAGCGGTTTTGCTCGCCGGCGTCGTGCCCACGGCATATATCACTGCTACGGCGTTGATGACCACCGCGTTAGCGCTCACAGCGACGCGGGCGGCGCTGCTGAGCCAGTGGCACGCCTCCCGGCTCGTCGTGTTCGTCGGCCATGCTTCGCCGCGCCAATGGGCCGCCGAGCGACTCTTCCATCTGGACGATGTCCCCTCGTTAGCGCCGGCCATCGCCCAGCCCGTCGTCGTTGGCCTGACGTGCTACACCGGCCGCTTTCACGAGCTACAGAATGTGCTCGATGAGGCGCTGCTGCGCGCGCCGGGCCGCGGCGCCGTGGGGACATGGGGAGCGACCGGATTGACCATCTCTAGTGGACATGATCCGCTGGGGAGAGAATTCGTCTCCGTCTGGCTGGCCGGAGGGCGCCTGGGTGAGGCGGCGCTGGCCGGCAAACTCAGCCTATCTGCCGGCGGCTTATACCTCGATCTGCTCGATACCTACGTCTTGCTCGGCGATCCGACCTTGCTGCCTAACCAGCGCTGGGCGGTGCAGGGGACATACTTGCCGATAGTCCGGCGTTAGGCGAGATGACAGGACGCGAACAGAGCATCGGGAGTTCGACGATAATCCCAGGGGACTACTCGGCTCGGCTGAACTGCGGCTGAACTCAGATTCAATCTGTCGTTTTGCGCTTAAGGCTCTGCCTGGGGTGAATGGGAACAAAATCAGCATGAGGTTTGCGCGGAGACATGAACAGAGTAGCATCTACATTCTCACTCATCGTTTTGGTCGTCGCCGCCGCAGTAAGCTTGCTCGCGATCCGGCCCGCTTTGCCTGCGCCGCAGTCGCCTGCCGGTTTCACTGAGACGCCGACGCCAACCGCCACAGATACGCCCACCGCTTCGCTCGCTGAAACGCCAACGGACACGCCGACTCCAACTCCGACTGACACGCCGACGCCCACGCCCTCCCCAACTCATACGCCAGCGGATATGCCAATCCCAATCCTAACCGGCACGCCGGCACCGCCGGTCTTGCGAGAGACGTCGCTGCCTCCGCCACCGCCGACCAACACGCCTCCGCCGCCGTTGAATAGTCCGAGCATCGTCAAGCAGGTCAACCTGGAGCGGGCACAGGTAGGTGATATCTTGGTCTTCACGATCGAGATCATTAACCCTAATCCGGTCCCCATCGGCGATGTCGTGGTGAGTGATGCGCTCTCACCGTTGGTAGATTACCTGGGCGCGGATGTCCCGCGTGGCGAATTTAGTTTCGATTCCGGCGCATATACATGGACGCTGCGTCTGGGAGCGATGGCGCCGAACGAGCGCGTTACGCTCACCATTACCACGCGGTTGAGCGAGCGCGCACAGCCGCCGGGTGAACTGCTCAACACTGCCGTGCTGACCAGCACCCAGGGCGTGACGCAGTCGAACACGACCAACACGCTGGTCGTGCCAAAGAGCTTGCCTGAAACCGGACGCCGATGACGATGTTCAGCCGAAGAAGGTTTCTGGGTGTGCTGGCGGCTGCAATCGTGTGCCCGCACCGAACGATGTCGCCGGCGCCTCCTGTGTCCCTGGATATCCCGGCACTCAACCTGCTCAATGTGCCGGTCATGCCGTTGCCTATCGTGAACGGTGCTTGGGACGAGGCGCGACTCGGTGCACGTGAGGTAGGGCTGTTGCAAACCACAGGGCGATGGCCGGGAGACGCGTTGGCGATGGTGCTGGCCGCCCATGTCACGCTGGAGGGAGGCGTGCGTGGTCCTTTCTATGGGCTGGCGGCGCTGCGGCCGAATGCGCGCGTCACGCTGCAAACACAAGATGGCCGGCTGTGGCACTATCGCATCATCGGGCGTCGTCTGTTGCGGCCCAGTGACGTAAAAGCTATCTACCATCGCGACGGCCGGCGCTTGTTTCTGCTCACCTGTGCAACCTGGAACCAAAGGCGGCAGGCGTACGCGCATCGGCTGCTCGTCGGGGCGACGATGGACCTCACTGCGGCCGAGTTGTAACCTCGTTCTGCTCGGGTGCACTCGCCGGCGGGGGCAAATGTGCAGGTTGGGTAGGGCGCGCTCACCGCAGCGCGCCATCGCCGATGCGTCATGGGTGCGGAACGGCGTCCGCGCCATACCGCACTGTCTCCACTTGCCCGTATCCGCGAATGCACCCGTTCTGATCAGCCGCAGCTTTTTAGCAGAATCTCAGCGCAGTCTGTCCGGACTCCCAGGGTAGAGGATGGCTGAGATGCGTTCATCCCACCAAGGGTTGAGATGAGCAGGATCAAGATCGAGTCGCTCAGTGCAACGATTGGTGAACAACGACCTGGTTTATTTAACGGGCATCGGTTGAGAAATGAATATGTGGGCCGGATATCGGTGAAGTTCGAAGCGCAGGTAAAGCTGGATTCGAGAAACACGCCGAATTGGCATTCCGTCACGCTCAAGAAAACAATATGCGCCCAGACAGGTTGACCATCTACCCGTTGTCGGCCGCGCGCCTCTGCTGTAGGTCGGCTATCTCTCGCAGATACTCCCACGAATAAATGCCGAACCGGCAGCCGCCCTTCCACATGATGTTGATGGCGTAGTTGCCGACTGGATTGATCGCCTCCAGCTCGTACGATCGCGGGCGGATGATCTTGAGCGGGTCAGGGTTGCTGCGCTCTTCGTTGCACGTGGCGCATGGGCACATGTCGCTCAGCAGCTTGAAGGGCAGCTCGGATGCCTCGCCGTCGTCCCAAGTGATCGTCAGGATAGCCCTCGTCCTGTCGGCGGTGATGCTGGTCGGTCGCATACTTACCTGATTCTACGACCTCACGGCTTTGGTGATCGGCGCGACCGCGCATACAATCCCGTCTCAGCTCCTGCCAGGAGCTGAGCGCGCATGTCTGCAAAGACCATCCTGATCGTTGGCGGTGGCGTGATCGGGCTGAGCGTCGCTTACTACGCGATGCGCGCCGGCCACCACGTCACCATCGTCGAACGCGGTGCGCCGGATCACGACTCGTGCTCGCTGGGCAACGCCGGCATGGTCGTGCCCAGCCACTTCGTCCCGCTGGCCGCGCCGGGTATGGTGGCCTACGGCCTGCGCACGATGTGGAATCCGGAGAGCCCGTTCTACATTCGCCCGCGCCTGAGCCGCGACTTGTTGGATTGGGGATGGAAGTTCATGCGCGCTGCTACTGCGACATGGGTGGAGCGCGCTTCGCCGCTGCTGCGCGACCTCAGTCTGGCCGGCCGGCAGTGCTTCATCGAGCTGGCTGCTGAATGGGACAACGCATTCGGCCTGGTGCAAAAGGGCTTGCTGATGCTCTGCAAGACCGAGCACGCGCTGAACGAGGAAAGCGCGATTGCCGAACGCGCCAACCGGCTCGGCATCCCGGCGCAGGTGCTGACGCCCGAAGAAACGGCGCGGCTCGAGCCGAACCTGACGATGGACATCGCCGGCGCGGTTTACTTCCCCCACGATTGCCATTTGTCGCCGCAGCGGTTCGTCGCCGAATTGACCCGCCGACT
>JANWXR010000181.1 GCA_025057205.1 Anaerolineales bacterium
AGCCCTCGCCGCCGAAGAGAATGTTGCTGAAGCCTTTGACCAGCTCCACATCGAAGTTGACCGTTGGCTCGAACATGGCAACGTGGCCGGTATCTACCTTGAGCATCTGGTTGGCTTCCAACGTGTACTCGACGATCTCGCCGTCCAGGCAGACGAAGGCTATGCCCGGCCCGGTCAGCTTCTGCATGATGAAGCCTTCGCCGCCGAACAGGCCTGCGCCCAGGCGCTTGCGAAAATGGATGCCCAGGCTGACGGTTCGCTCGGCGCATAGGAAAGCCAGTTTCTGGCAGATGATCTCCTGGCCTTGCGCCAGATTAATGGGAACGATCTTGCCGGGGAAATCGGAAGCGAAGGCGACGACGCCTTTGCCACCTCGGCTGGTGTACTCGACCAAGAAGAGCGACTCGCCGGTGACCATGCGGCCCAACATGCCGCCCAGGCCGCCGCCGCGCCCGGTAGTCTTCATTTCGATGTTGCTGCTCATCCAAGCCATGCTGCCGCTTTCGGAGTAGACGGTTTCACCGGGGTCCAGCTCCATCAACACGGCCTGCATGGTCGTGCCGATGATTTTGTACTCCATGCCGGTGATGCCCTTGCCGCTGGCGGTCACGGTCGGGTCAGGAAGGTCGAGACGGTTGGTCATAAGCGTTTTCTCCCTATTCAGAAGGCGATGTAAACGGCAGGATTATAACGCTATATGCAGGTTCAAATTGGTAGCCCGGCGCGTTAGTGCGCTTCAGCTTTGTTTACTGGTCGAGCTTCTTCGGGGTGATACTTGGCGGCATAGAAGACACAAGCCAAAGAGTGGGGGTGGGTCAAATCAATTCGGCCCGCATGTACACTGTGGTGAATGTCTGCTTTCGTCGCATCGAGGGCGAGTGCGAGCATCGTCTCCGGGCTGGCTTTTCGAACTGGCTGCGGTTGAGCAAAAAGCTCATTGGCCACATGATACTGGTATGCGACGGCAACAAAGGCGAATCTTTTGCGCTCCTCGCTGCACTCTTCGCGGCTTCACGGTGAGATTATAGTTCAGCGAAGTCACATTGAATGTTTATAATCAGAAAAATAGTTAACGCTGAAGTGAGATCGGCTTAAGGCTGATTGATTTCAGGAGCACTCTGAAATCAGTTAGAATCCGAGCGTCCCCAGGTAGCTGCCATAGTTAGGTGTGCTATGCCTGCTGCAGTAGTCAAGACCGCTGAGGTCAACCTCGACGATCCGAAACTCTTTATCAACCGCGAGCTGAGCCTGCTGGAATTCCAGCGCCGTGTACTGGAGGAGGCCCGTGACCCCAGCCAGCCGTTGCTGGAACGGGTCAAGTTTCTGTCCATTGTCGGCTCCAACCTGGACGAGTTCTTTATGGTGCGTGTGGGTGGGCTAAAGCAGCAGGTAGAGGCTGGCGTGGTCGAGCTTTCACCCGATGGCCTGACGCCCGCCGAGCAGCTCGCCAGCATCCGCAAGATGGCGCTCAAGCTGATGCAGGATATGCGCGCCTGTTGGCGCGACGACCTGCTTCCCCATTTAGCCGAGGCCGGTATCTACGTACTTGATTATGCCGCGTTGGACGCTAATCAGAAGGCGCGCGCCGATCAGTATTTCGATGAAGTGGTCTTTCCCGTGCTGACGCCGTTGGCCTTCGATCCGGGGCGTCCGTTCCCGCACATCTCCAACCTTAGCCTGAACCTGGCGGTGCTTGTCCGCGACAAGAAGCGGCGCGAGCGGTTCGCCCGAGTCAAGGTCCCCAACACGCTGCCCCGGCTTGTGCCTCTCAAACGGTCGTCCGGCGGCACACGCAAAGACGGCACCGTCCCGAATAAACACTACTTCGTCTGGCTGGAGCAGCTGATTGCCGCACACCTGGATAAGCTCTTCCCCGGCCTGGAAATCGTCGAGGCGCATCCCTTTCACGTCACCCGTGACGCCGACATCGTCATCAAGGAGCTGGAAGCCGCCGACCTACTGGAGACTATGAAACAGGGCGTGCGCCAGCGACGCTTTGGGGAGGTGGTGCGGCTCAAGCTGCTGAGCACGATGCCTGACCACCTGCGAAACCTGCTGGTGGAGAACCTGGAGATGGATGTGCGCGATGTGTATGTGGTCGAGAACCCACTCGGTATGTCAGACCTGCGTGCGCTTTACAGCATTGACCGTTACGATTTGAAGGACCCACCGTTCGTACCGGCGACCCCGGCGCCGCTCAACGGCAAGGCGGCGGAGGCCGACATCTTCGCCGTGATCCGCAAGGGCGATATCCTGCTGCACCACCCCTACGACTCCTTCACGCCGGTGGTGGAGTTCCTTAACCAGGCGGCCCGCGACCCGGATGTACTGGCCATCAAGCAGACGTTATACCGGGTGGGCCGCAACGCGCCCGTTGTCGAGGCACTGCTGGAGGCCAGCGAGAACGGTAAGCAGGTGGCGGTGCTGGTGGAGCTAAAAGCACGCTTCGACGAGGAGCGCAACATTGACTGGGCGCGCAAGCTGGAGGCCGAAGGTGTTCACGTGGTCTACGGCCTGCTGGGGTTGAAGACGCACTCCAAGATTGCGCTGGTGGTGCGCAAGGAGGGCGAGCACATTCGCCGTTACATCCATCTCTCCACCGGCAACTACAACGTGGTCACCTCCCAGATTTACACCGACATCGGCCTGTTCACGTGCGACGAAGACATCGGCGCTGATGCTACTGACCTGTTCAACTACCTCACCGGCTACTCGGCCAAGACACGGTTCCGCAAGCTGTTGGTCGCGCCCATCAACCTGCGCCAGCGCATGGAAGAGCTGATTGAGCGCGAGATTGAGCATGCGCACAAGGGCAAAGGCGGCCGGCTCATCTTCAAGATGAATGCGCTGACCGACAAGGGCATGATTCAGAAGCTCTATAAAGCGTCCCAGGCCGGCGTGAAGATAGATATGATTGTGCGTGGGATGTGCTGCCTGCGCCCCGGCCTGCCCGGAATCAGCGAGACGGTGCGCGTCACCAGCATCGTCGGCCGCTTCCTCGAGCACAGCCGTATCTACTACTTCCATAACGCCGGCAACCCGGAGATTTACATCGGCAGCGCCGACATGATGACGCGCAACATTGACCGGCGTGTCGAAGTACTCTTCCCCATTCAAGACCCGCACCTGATCAAGGTTGTCGGCGAGGACATTCTCAAAACTTATCTAATGGACAACGTCAAGGCGCGTGTGCTGCTGCCGGATGGTACTTATGAGCGCGTCAAGCCCAAGAAGGACCAGCAGCCCATCAACGCGCAGGCCATCCTGCTTAACCACCGCGCGCCGCTCGATGGCCTGTCCTAGGCTGTGAACAGACCGTTGCAACTATGGGGGTTGATTTGGACCTGTCGTGCAACGAGGACTCAGAGCTGTGCTGGCGTCTGGCAAGGGCGTGGCTAGTGAGCGAATGGGCACGAGTGGGGGGAACACGAATGAACACGAATGGATACGAATGAACACGAATAGTGAGCGAATGGGCACGAGTGGGGGGAACACGAATGAACACGAATGGATACGAATGAACACGAATAGTGAGCGAATGAGCACGAGTGGGGGGAACACGAATGAACACGAATGGATACGAATGAACACGAATAGTGAGCGAA
>JANWXR010000182.1 GCA_025057205.1 Anaerolineales bacterium
GAGCGCGTCCAGACGCAGCACGAGTTCTATTCGTTGCTCTACCTGCGCGTTGACCGTTTGCCCGAAGGCCGGCTCGGAGTGCACAGCCCGGCACTGCGCGAGACGCACCTCGTCGCGCCTACACACTGGCACAACATCTGGGTCTATGGCCTGGAGGTGATCATCGCCGGCTGGCTCACCAAGGGCGACTTCCGCTCGCATAGCCGCCGGCTCCCGGCGGGATCGAGCGTCAAGCAATATCCCCGCACGCAAACCGTCAACTATGCTCTCGACGTACGCCACCTGCGCCCCATCGCCGAGCTGGCGGCGCGCGTCAAAGACTTCGCCCGCAGCCGCTGATAAGCGAGCCTTCTGGTCGCTATGCGGATTCGCTTTTGGACAATCCATGTCCGAATAGAGATACAATCTGAGCCGATAAGCATTCGCTCTAGACTCAAGGAGATCGAAAATGAAACGCTATTTGTCCACCGCGCCGACGGCGCTGCTCGCCTTGGCGCTTGTCCTGGCCGCCTGCGCGCCGGCCAGCACCTCTGTAGCGACTCAAGCGCCCGCCCCCGCGCCGGTCACTCTCCGCACCGGCTACATCCCCGTCATCTTCTATGCGCCGTTGTACCTCGCCATCGAGCGCGGCTACTTTGCGGCAGAAGGCATCACCCTCGAACTGACCCCCATCCAAAGCGGCAATGATGCCATCGTGCAGCTGGCTGCCGGCAACTTCGACGTGGCCCTCGGCGGCGCGAACGCCGGCCTGTTCAACGCCGTCCACAAGGGGCTGAAGTTCCAGATCGTCGCCCCGCTGCACAGCGAGCGCCCGCCGCTCACCACGCCCCTCATCATCAGCGCCAAGAACGACACCATCAAAACCGTGGCCGACCTCAAGGGCAAGAAGGTGGCCGTGAACGCGCTGGGCGCGGGCACCGAATACTGGCTGAACGAGGCGCTCAAGACCGGCGGCCTGACGATGGCCGACATCCAGCTCGAAGCCATGCCGTTCGCCAACATCGCCGCCGCGCTCGATAGCGGCCAGATTGACGCCGCCGTGATGTCCGAGCCGTTCGTCACCACCGCCGCCGACAAAGGGCTGGTGAAGATTCTGAAGAACGACTACATCAACGGCTTCACCGCGACCTACGTCTTCATGAGCGCGCTGGCGACCGAGCGGCCCGAAGTGGCGCGCGGCTTCCTGCGTGCCTACATCAAAGCCTGTCGCGAGCTGCAAGGCGATTACATGACCGACGAACTGGCCGGCATCCTGGAGAAATACACCAAGGTGCCCGCCGACGTGGCCAAGCGCCTGCCCCTGCCGCAATTCAATCCAGATGCTAAAGTGCCCCTCGCCGACCTCGAGGCCCTGCAAAAGTACTTCATGGGTCGCGGCCTGCTCGATTACTCCGAGCCGCTCGACCTGACCAAGCTGGTGAATACGCAGCTGGCGGAGGAAGCGGCTAAAGATTTAGGGAAATGAGGGAAAGAGTAGGAAGAAGGGAGAAGGGAGAAGGAAGAAGGGAGAGAGAAGGGAGCAGTAAGACATTGTTCTTCTCTTCGCTCCTTCCTCCTCACCCCCGCCGATGTTCAAGATCGAAATCAGTGACTTGCAGGTGACGTTCCCGGCGCGCGCGAACACCGGGCCGGTGGAGGCGCTGGGGCCGCTCTCGCTTCGCGTGGCCGAGGGCGAGCTGGTGTGCATCGTCGGGCCAAGCGGCTGCGGCAAGAGCACGCTGCTGCGCGTGCTGGCCGGGCTGCAACAGCCGACGAGCGGGAGCGCCGTCATCCATCACGCTGACCCCAAGCAACCGGCGATGGCGCTCGTCTTCCAGAACGCCGGCATCTTCCCCTGGCTGACGGTGGAGGACAACGTGGCCTACGGCCTGCGCGTCAACGGCGCTACGCGCGCTGCTTGTACCGCGGCGGCGCAGCGCTGGGTGAGGGAGATGGGATTGGAGAAGTTCGCGCGCGCCTACCCGGCGCAGCTCTCCGGCGGCATGCAGCAGCGCGTCGGGCTGGCGCGCGCTTTCGCCTACGACCCGGCGGTGCTGCTGATGGATGAGCCGTTCGCCGCGCTCGACGCGCAGACCCGCCTGCTGCTGCAACAGACCCTGCTTCAGCAGTGGGAGCAGCTGCGCAAGACCGTCGTCTTCGTCACCCACAGCATCGAGGAGGCGCTGACGCTGGGCGACCGGGTGTGCGTCATGTCGGCGCGGCCCGGGCGCATCCTGCGCGAGTTTGCCGTGCCCTTTGCCCGCCCGCGCGACGCCGTCGCCCTGCGTACCGACCCGCGCTTCAGCACCCTCTTCACCGAAATCTGGGACGTGCTCAAAGGCGAAGTGGCGCCGGCCGGCCGCTAAGCACGTGAACGGGCATGTAAAGAGAACGAGGTGGTTGCATCGAATTACGCAAATGGCTCGAAACGGCTGTGTGAATTCGCGCTCATTCGCGAAATTCGATGCCGGGAAAACCCGGCTTGATTGAGACCATCTGAGCATCGAATTGCGCGAATTACTCGAAACGCTTGTGTGAATTCGCACTCATTCGCGAAATTCGATGCGAGAAAACCCGGCTTGGCTATGACCCTCTGAGCATCGAGTTGCGCGAATTGCTCGAAGCAACTGTGCGGATTCGCGCCCATTCGCGAAATTCGATGCCGAAAAAAAACTTCTTCGTAAGTCGTCGCCGCAATGCGTAACCGCTGGCTCTCTAGCCTCTCACCCCTTCTCTTGCTCGCGCTGTGGGAAGCCGCCGCGCAGCTGGGCTGGATCAACCGCATCTTCTTCCCGCCCCCCTCGGAGGTGTTTGCCGCGCTGGGACGCCTGGCGGCGGGCGGGCAGCTGGCGAGCGACGTGGCCATCAGCCTGTGGCGCGTCGGCGCGGGCTTCGTGCTGGGTGCGCTTCCTGCCATCGCCCTCGGCCTGCTGATGGGCATCAGCCCCACGCTGCGTGCCCTCGTCCAGCCGCTGGCCGCCGCACTTTATCCGGTGCCTAAGATTGCGCTGCTGCCGCTCATCATCGTTGCCCTCGGAATCGGCGAGGAGAGCAAGATCGCCTTCATCGCCGTCAGCGTGTTCTTCCTGATGGTGCTCGGCGTGGCGAGCAGCGTGCTGCAGGTGGATGCCCATTACTTCGACGTGGCGCGCTCGTTCCGTGCCAAACCGTGGGACGTATTCTGGACGGTGGCGCTGCCCGCCAGTCTGCCCGGCACGCTCACCAGCCTCAAGCTCGGCCTGGGGTACGCGCTCACCCTCATCGTCGGCGCGGAGTTCGTCGGCGCGCGGGAAGGCATCGGCTGGCGCATTTGGGAGTCATACACCGTCTATGCGCTCGACCGCATGCTGGCGGCGCTGGTCGTCATCGCCCTCATCGGCTGGGCGGTGACGGTGCTGCTGGATGAGCTAGAGTTCGCGCTGCTGCCGTGGCAGGCGCGCAGCGTGCAGATTCACGAATCACGTGCGCGACAGCAGGTGCGGATATGGTGGGGCGCGGCCCGCCCGTGGAGTTACCCGGCGGCCATTGTGCCCATTGGGCTGGGGACGGTCATCGCCGCTGCCGACGGCTACTTCAACTTCTGGCTATTCGCGCTAACGCTGGTGGGCGGC
>JANWXR010000183.1 GCA_025057205.1 Anaerolineales bacterium
CGCCTTTGCCCTAATCAATCTGCGGCATGTCTTTGCAGAAAAAGGTTGAATCAGTTCATTGTGAAGCTGCGAAGAGCGCAAAGGGTTCGCCCCTGCGGGGCTACGGCCTATTTATGCGGTGGCACCCGGCTTTTGGCGCAAAGTGAAGAATCCGACGGCGACGGGAATGAGAATCAGAAGCAAGCCCAAGCATATCACGCCCCCGCCTATGAGCATGCTTGTCGTCGGATCGAGCGGCGAAGTTTCGCTGCCGGTGGTGAGGCTAGCGTTACCGAAGGCGCCTCCGATGCCGAAGGCCGCACCCCATAAGCAGGCGCCGAGGCCGGGGCATCCGCATAACAGAGCGGTGACCGCCGTGATGATCAATGCAGTTTGGCGGGACATTTGATCGAGTTTCTCCTTAGATGGGTGGTGGGTTGTTCGAGAAGGGCATGAAATGCCGTGGAGTATATCCTCAAACTTTTTTTGGCGCAAATCCACCGTTCACAAAGCGTGCACACAAACCATGTCAGCGCAGAAAAGGCCGTCGCGAAGTGTTGGGGTAGCCGCACCCTCTTTCCTTAGTGAAGCCATCCGTTACATCCGCTGCCATCCGTTGTATCCGTTCCATCCGCTTAGAACGTGAGGCGGCGGAAAATCACCGACGGGATGTGGCGAATGATGAACATGAGCAGGCCCCAGCGCGCGGGCGTGTAGATGACCTGTTTGCGCTGGCGCACGGCCTCGGCGATGTCGCGCGCGGCCTGTTCGGGCGAGATCACCCAGAAGGTGCGCGGCGAGTGTTTGAGCATGTCCGTCGCCACGAAGCCCGGCTTAACGGTGAGGACGTGCACGCCGCGGCGCGTCAGCCGGTTGCGCAGCGCCTCGAGGAACGTGTTGAGCGCGGCCTTGCTGGTGTTGTACGCCGGCGCGCCCACCCGCCCGCGGTCGCCCGCCACCGATGAGATGCCGACCAGGCTCCCGCTGCGCTGCCGCTCGAAGACCTGCGCCCCCAGGTTGAGCCAGGCCAGCGCGCCAAGCGTGTTGACCTCAAGCATCTGCCGGTCCTTCTCAAAGTTGTACTCGTCCGGGCCGACCGGGATGAGCACGCCGGCGTTGTAGATGAGCACGTCGAGCCGGCCAAAATCGGCGAGTATTTTTTGAAAGAGCGTTGGCGCTGCGGCATAATCGGTCACATTGTGCGGATAGGCGCGGGCACGGTCTGCGCCGTGCTGCGCGTTGATTTCGGCGGCCAGCGCGTTCAGTGCCTCAACGCGCCGGGCCAGCAGCGCCAGCCGGTAGCCGCGCCGGGCGAACTCGCGCGCCAGCGCCTCGCCGATGCCGGACGACGCGCCGACGATGATGGCCACGGGGAGGGGGGTAAGGGGGGAGGGAGAGATCATTGAAGGGTTGCGTGGTTAGCGGTGCGTATTGCGTATCATGTATTGCGTAAGGCGTAACGGAATGCGAAATACGGGAATACGTTTAGCCTTCAGAACGCGCAATCGTAATGAAATCCGCCGGTGGGCCGTAGGCAGTGGTGACGGCGTCCGGGTTGATCTCGCTGAGCGCCGGTCTGTAGAGCGTGTCCAACTCGGAGATGATGATGGAGCTGGCGCCGTTGACGTGTTCGCCCGCGGGTCGCCGGCCTCGACCTGCTGCGGCCCCACGCTGGCGCGGACTGCGCCGTTGACCTTTTTGGCCCGGCAGACCAGCTTGAAGGGCCGGCCCGCGGCGCGCGCCGCCCACACTTGCTCGCCGGTGAGCGCCCGGATGCCCGTCGGGTTCACGGCCTGCGGCGTCACCGGCGCGTCCATCAACACCGTCGCCAGTGCCGCGACCTTCACTGCCGCGTCCCAGCCGTCCACGTCCGCGCTTGGGTCGGTCTCGGCGATGCCTAGTTCTTGCGCCTTCTTCACCGCCTCGTCGAAGCTCAGGCCACGTTCCATCTCGGTCAGGATGAGGTTTGTAGTGGAGTTGAGGATGCCGCGAAAGCGCTTGAGGTTGGCGGCGGGCAGCGCCTCGCGGAAGAGGGAGAAGACCGGCGCGCCGCCCATCACCGCCGCCTCGTGCAAGAACCATTTGCCCTTTGCCCGCGCCAGCGCTTGGAGTTCGTGGTAAGCGTGCACGACCGGGCCTCTGTTGGCCGTCACCACATGCGCGCCGTGTTCTAGCGCAGCCTTGAGAGAATCAATGGCGGGCTGACCAGTCTGCGGGTTCAGCGAGGTGTTCTCAAGGAGCACGTCGGCCTGCGCCGCCCTGAGCCAGTCGTGGATGTTGCTCTGTTCCCAGGCGGGCGCAGTGGGCAGGTGGCCGGCCAGCGCCGCCTTCAGATCGAGGCCGTTCGGATCGGAGACCCGGCCCAGACGTCGCGCGGCGATGCCGGTCACGCGGTACTCGATGCCGTATTTCTCGCGCGGCTCGTCTTTTTGGGTGAGGAGCAGCCCGGCCAGCGCGCGACCCACGTTGCCGAAACCGAGCAGGGCAAGATTGAATTTCTTCATGCGAGCAGTGACCTCTGAGCAGGAATTATTCAGGTCGGGATGGAAGGCGCCGCGATTATCCTCGTAGCTGCCGGCTTTTACAAGAGACCGGGCGAGTCAAAGACTTGACCGGTGGCGCGAGCAGGGTTGTGTTTCGACAGCCTTGTGCGCCACCGGCTAGATCCGGCGCGAGGTTGATGGCAGCCTGTAGTCAATTTCCGGTGGATGGTCGGTCGGAAAAACAGCTGGGGCCGAACGAGTCTGCTCTTGCGCTTCTTGCTGGCACCACTCCTTCCTTCTAGCGAGGAAGAGATCGGCAGATAGTGGAGAGCCGCGTGCTGCAAGCAGGTGACTGGTGAACGTCATCATCGGTGTGTGCCAGCTTGCTAATGGGCCAACGATGATGACTCACCCTCATGCGACCGCAGTCAAGGCAGGCGACTTGGCTACATTCCTTGTGTTTTGAATTGCACGTTGTGATGAGCGCCAAGCGAATACGCCAACCCGGACATTAGCAGAAGAACGGCGAACAGACTGAAACCGGTTGCGAACGGGCCGAGTGGCGCTGGAAGTAAAGCCCACAGATGATTGAGCCGAGATAAAGCAAACAACACATAGGAAACGATCGCCAGCTTCCGACAGGATGCTTGCCGTTTCCAGAGCCAGGCCATCGCTGGCAAGGCCACTAAATGGTTATATCGCTCCATGTGAGGAAATAATAACAAGCTGAACAAGACTAACGAGTAGAGTATGCCGTCTGAGTCTCTTCTGCTGTTCTGCTTCCAGGAAAGCACTAGTCCCGCAAAGAGTGCAGCGAGGGAAAGCGCAGAAACGTAACGGATGATTCGCGGCGAGAACTCCCACGGCAAAAGCCAGCTAACTTTCCGTTGATCTTGTGTGTCGAGGCCGGGAAACACATAACTACCAGAAACGCCCACGCGACTTAGAAATCCATTTAGCGATTGATCATCAACGCTGGTTTGCGTGGCGAACTCCCTGGTTCGACTGGGCAAGAAATCAAACCAGTATTCAGCCTGTATCTCTGGCTGGATTAGAGCGATTTCCAGCTTGATTTACGGCAAGGCGTACAAAATTCGAGCTATTTTCAGTGAGTTTCTACTGTGGAGC
>JANWXR010000184.1 GCA_025057205.1 Anaerolineales bacterium
CGGTAACGCTGGATGGAGAAGATCAGGGTGACGTTGACGTTGATCCCGTCGGCGATGGACTGCTCGATGGCGGGCAGGCCCTCTTTGGTCGCCGGGATTTTGACCATCAGGTTGGGCCGGCCCACCGCCTTCCATAACCGCTTCGCTTCTTTGATGGTGGCCTGCGTGTCGCGCGCATAGGCCGGCGCGACCTCGATGCTGACGTAGCCATCTGCGCCCTTCGTCTTTTCGTACACCGGCGCAAACACATCCGCTGCGGCCCGAATGTCCTCGATGCTGAGCGCATCGAAGATTTCGGCGGCGGACTTGCCGGCCAGCGCCAGCTCGGCCAGCGCTTCGTCGTAGATGTTCGTCTGGCCGATGGCCTGCTCGAAGATGGTAGGGTTGGAGGTCAGGCCGGTGATGTCGCCGGCCTTGACCATCTGCTTGAGCTTACCGCTCGTGAGCAGGTCGCGACGGATGTTGTCGTGCCAAGGCGATTGGCCGAGTTTCTGAAGTTCGCGCAAAGGGTTGGTGGACATTTAACTTTCCTCGGTGGATTCGGCTTAGCGCTAGGCAATCATTCGCCGGTCATTGCACAGGTGACTCTAGTGCAAGAGCTATGATCTTACCGCGAAGCCGCGAAGGGCGCCAAGGATTCGCTTTTGTTTCTCCTTAGCGTTCTTGGCCGGCAAGCCCCTGGGTTTTGTTTGCGCTGCTTTCGGTTCCACTTCCGACCGGATTTTCGTGAGCAGGTAACGGTGGGTCCGCCGCACGTTGATCACGGCGGCAGACGCAATCCGCAGACAGGCCACCCGGAAGGGTCCATGCACCGGCGATTGGCCTGCACGGGAAGGACGTTTGAGCGAGCGAAGCGTCGCTTCCACCGCCGCGCGCAGGTTGCGTCCCGATTGGTGGTGCGCCTGAGACGCCCGGCGGCGTTGAGCGACGCGGGCTTGTGGCAGGGTAAAGGCCAGGACATAGCGCGGGTCTCGTTGCTGCGGTCGGGCGCGGCATTGGCCGCTCTGCTGAAACGGACAGGCGACGCACGTCGCCGGTACGAAACGGGCCAGGAAGCCGCTGCTGCGCCCGCGCGTCACCGAAGCGGTCTGCCTGGCCGGACAGGCGAGTGCACATGGCTGTCCCTGCTCATCCTGTCGGATTTCGAAGTCTAGTGCCTCGTTAGGTTAGATCCTGTTCGTCAATCCGGCAGAAGAATTCCCATTAGAAGGTCACGGCCCAGGATTGTTCTGGCCACGCGCGTTGTTTTTCCGGCAGATCGTGGATGGCGCTGATCGGCGCCGGTTGAGTAAGCGAAGCCGAAGTGGCAGTTGAAGGGGCGGCCCGTTCTCTGACAACCACCTTTGCGTGCACACGACTTACCCCTCTATCTCGCCGTCCAGGCCATAGTCGGATATAATTTACTACGGTCTCCTTAGCTCAACTGGCAGAGCACACGGCTTACATCCGTGGGGTTATAGGTTCGAGTCCTATAGGAGGCACTCTCAATATCGTAGTAAAGACGCGATGAGCCGCCGGTCATTCTCCGGCGGCTCGCGCATTTCAGGCGAAAGGGTAGTTATTGCAGGGTCGGTCAGCGACGTGGCAGGCCGGCGCGCCGGCGTGCGGGCAGGGAGACGGGCGCAAGCGCCGGCGTCCTCGGCGCGTTCAGTGCGCGCAGGGCTTCAACCAGCCACTGGGCGGCGCGCTTGAGTTTGGCTTGCACAGAAGATTGAGACCGGCGCATAGTATCTCATCCGCGTATCTTCGTATCTCGCAGCATACCGCTGCTAACAGTTTGCCGGTGGTTAGGTTACGTTAGTCTTCATTGGCCCTCATGGCCAACGGCCTAAATTATACCGCCTTTATCTCCTAATCAGGGGAAGGTAAACGTCGTTCGGTAAGGCTTCGGTTCCCAGACCGGCACTCACCGGCCCGTAACGCGTCTTGCGTCGCTGTGTGTCCACATCCACCAGCCAGTACCACCGCACGCCTGCCACCGGTGCGCTGTCCAGACGGCAAAGTGCCAGACGTACCCGCGGATTGTGAAGTTGGGCAAGCGCGATATGAGGCGGGGATGGTTGGGATGGATGAAGATCGTGTCAGGCCGGTTTACAGTCAGCTGACTGCCAATTGCGTATGCCACCTGGCCTGGTCGGCCACGGCCTGACGGATGTGCTCCACTAACTCCACCGAGCCAATGTCCTTGAGGAGGTATTGCCGAGCGCCGGCGCGGCGTGCAGCCCAACATTCCCACTCAGTAGGATAGGAAGTCAGCACAATGATGAGGCTGACAGGATAGTTCCGCGCAATCCAGTGGATCAGCTCCAGGCCGCGCCCGTCGCTGCGCTTGGACTCCATCAGCACCACGTCCGGTTTTAGGGAAGAAACGGTCGCCAGGGCTTGCTCGGCATCACCGACATCGCCGACAACATGGATGTCGGGCGCATAACCGAGCCTTTGGCGCAGGGCCTGTCGCACTTCGGCATGGTCATCCAGGATCAAGACCCGGATTACTTGGGGCATGGCGTTACTTTAAATCAACGCCCGGCATCAAACTTAGTAACAGGCTTCCTCTGATTTCTCGATAAACGTCATGGTATTTCTGTGGAATGTCATATGAATTCGGGGATATATGTCGCTACACCCCACCATGACCATGTGAAAAAATCCGCTCAGCCTTTGACCGGACGGTCAAAAGTCGTGAACAGCCGATCATAGCGAGGGCAAATACCTGCTTGCCCGTTTGCCGGTTTCTACAGCCTTAAGCGAATCTTGCTTTCTCGTATGTCACGGTTGGCGTTTGTCGGCTATGGCCTATTCGGCGCGCTGGTGATCGGCCTTCTGGCTTTCATTACGCTGCGCCCGATTCAGGTGCTGCCACGCATTGCGCTGGCGCCGGGCTTTGTCGTGCTTGATCAGGATGAGCAACCGCTAACCAGCGAGGACCTGCGCGGCGCCATCACCCTCTACAACTTCAGCTATTCGGGCTGTCGCCCGCCCTGTCCGGATACCACAGCGGTGATGCAGGCCGTCGCTCAAAAACTGCCTACCCTGGATACAAAAGGCGTGCCGGTGCGCCTGGTGACGCTCTCGGTTGACCCGGCGCGGGATACGGCGGAGGTGCTTCACGACTTCGGCGCGCGGTACGGGGCCGACTTCACGCAGTGGCGCTTCGCCACCGCCGAGGCCGGTCGGCTCAAGCACCTGATCGGCGGTGGCTTTGGCATCTACTACCAAGTGCGCCCGGATGGGACGCTGGTGCTCGACCCGGCTTTCATGCTAGTGGATGGGAACGGCCTGCTGCGCGCGGAATACCGCACGGCCAACCCGAATTTAGACATCATCCTGCGCGACATCCGGTTGGTGGCAATGGAGGCCGTCCATAGTGCTGGGCCGGGCCGGCTGGCCTATGAGGCCGCGCATCTGTTTGTGTGTTATCCGCGCTAAGGCGTGGGAGGCCCTTCACATTCAACGGAGGAAGATATGGACCGCTTCAAAGCGCCGCAGGGGACGATCGCCGTCGTCCTCATCTACCTGCTCATCATCATCGCGCTGTGGGGCAGCGCCTACTTCAC
>JANWXR010000185.1 GCA_025057205.1 Anaerolineales bacterium
CCATCGCCCAGACGCCGGAGCTGGAAGATGCGCTGGCGACCATTGCGCGCATCACCCCGTTGCTGGTCGGCGTGCACTGGTGCGCTATATTCCTCGCTGAGGCCGATGTCTTCTACCTGCGCGCCTTTCATCACATACACGGCAACGCTGCGCCCGACCCGCAGGGGGGCATTGCGCTGAACGAGTGGTCGCGGCTAGATCAGATGGTGACGCAGAATGAGCCGGTTGTGATTGAGCCGGGCGAGCCGGTTCCGCCGGTGCTGCAAAGCACGCTAACCGGTCTGGCGCTGCTGCTCCCGCTCTGGAGCAAAGGTCAGATACACGGCGCACTGCTCGTCGGGCAGGGGGGCGCGCCGGAGGGAGCCGAAGGTGAAGAAGCGCTGCCGGACGAGGTCACGTTCAAGGCCAATCGCATCCGGTTGCTGAGCGGCATCGCCAATCAGACGGCGTTGGCGCTGGAGAGTGCCCAGCTCGATGAGGCGCGGCAGGAGGAGGCCTGGGTGAACGCCGCGCTACTCCAGGTGGCCGAGGCTCTGGCCGGTCAGCCGACCCTCGAAGAAAGTCTGGAGACGGTCGCTTATCTGACGCCGCTGCTCGTCGGGGTGGAGCGAGTTGCCATCTACCGCTGGTTGCCCGAGCAAGAGATGTTCCGTCCGGGCCGCTGTGTGGGCTTTACCTGCGACGCGGCGGAGCTGGCGGCGACGGCGGCGGAGCTGGACATTGACCCGCTGACGCCCACGACGCAATCTCATTTAGTGTATGCCCTGCCGGAGCGGCTGGCGCGCGGCTTTGGCGCGAACATCGTGCGCGTCTGGCCGCTCTGGGCGCGTGGCGAGCTATTCGGCGCACTGGTGGTGGAGCATATCGGCGAGTTGGGCCGGCGCTTGAACATCCTCAACGGCATTGCCCATCAGCTCTCGATGGCAATGGAAAGCGAGCGGCTGGCTCGTGAAGTGGCTCAGCAACAGCGTTTGGAGCGGGAAATGGAGCTGGGACGCGATATCCAGGCCTCCTTCCTGCCCCACGAACTGCCGCAGCCGCCCGGCTGGGAGACGGCGGCGGCCTATCAATCGGCGCGCCTCGTGGGTGGCGACTTCTACGACTTCATCAGCCTGAAAACCGCCGACGGGGTGGAGCGATGGGGTCTCGCCATCGCCGACGTCTCGGACAAGGGCGTGCCGGCGGCGCTGTTCATGGCACTCTCGCGCACGCTGCTGCGTTCGGCGGCGCTGCACCGCACTTCTCCCGGCGCAACGCTGACGCGCCTCAACGAGATGATTCTGGCCGATGCGCGTTCGCCCCAGTTCGTCACCGTCTTCTACGCGATCTGGGAGCCGAGCACGGGGCGGCTGGTGTACGCCAACGCCGGACACAACCCGCCGGTGCTTATGCGCGCCAGTGGTGAGGCGCAGCTGCTCAGGCTTAAGGGCGCGGTGCTGGCCGTCTTCGCCGAGTATTACTACCATCAGGCCGAGGTGGTGATGGAGCCGGGTGACGTGCTGCTGTTGTACTCGGACGGACTGACGGATGCCGTGAATGAGAACGGCGAGGAGTTTGGCCTGCCGCGCATTATTGAGACGCTGCGTGCAGTGCGGGAACAATCCGCGGGCAAGATCATCTTGGCGCTGGAGGCAGCGTTGCAGCACCACGTCCGCGACGTGGAGCCGTTCGACGATTTGACGATGGTGGTGGTGAAGCGGGTGTGATGGACTGCGGCGATGTTGCCATTGCACGTCGGGCGGCTTTTGGTGGGGCCGCCCGGCTGCTTTAACGCGGGGCGCTGCCTCGCGCGTATCCATCCACCCTCGGCTAGAATACGGCGCGTGTTGGCGCCTCTCATTTCATGGGCAGAATGGCGGCGGGTCGCTGCGCTGAGCGCGGTTCTGCTCCTCATCACCAATGCGCCCTATGTGCTGGCGTATCAGACCGGGCCGCAGGTCTTCGGCGGCATCCTGTTTGCGTTGGCAGACGGTCTCTCGTATCTGGCTAAGATGCGCCAGGGTTGGCGCGGCGAGTGGCTGTTCACGCTGCCGTACACCGCCGATCCGGGGCCGGGCGTTTTCCTTTTCACTTACTATCTTTCTCTCGGCCACGTGGCGCGCCTGCTGGGCGTCTCGGTGGAAGCCATCTATCACGCTGCCCGCGTGCTCACCGGCGCGCTCTTTCTTCTCGTAGCCTATCGTTTCATCGCGTACTTCGTCGAGCCGGCTCGCGCCCGGCTGGCTGTGTGGGCGCTGTTCTTTCTCGGCTCCGGTTTGGGCTGGGCGGCCGCGCTGGCCGGCGGCTTTACGGCGGATTTGTGGGTTGCGGAGTCCATCCCGTTCCTTACGCTCCTGAGCAACGCGCATTTCCCACCGGCCTGGGCACTATTGCTTCTGATTCTGGAATGGACGCTGTTGAGTGAGGCTCCAATCGGTCGCCGTTTGGGGTGGACGGCGCTGGCGACGGCGCTGCTGGCCAACCTCCAGCCGATGGCGCTGTTGCCGGCAGGCGCGCTACTGGCAAGCGGGCCGCTTTGGGAGGCGGTGACGCGCCGTCGTCTCGACTTGCGCAGCTGGGCGCCCACGCTCACCGTTGCGCTGGCCGCCGCGCCGTGGATCGGCTATCAACTCTGGCTGACGCAGACGCATCCGGTGCTGCGCTTGTGGAATGCGCAGAACGTCACCCCCTCGCCGCCCTTGCCCGAAGCGCTGATCTGGGGCGGGCTGCCGCTGGTGCTGGCGGCGCTGGGCGCGGCGATGCTGTGGAGATGTGGCGGGCCGGCGTACCGCCTGTTGCTGCGCTGGGGGGTGATCGGCGCGCTCCTGCTGTACGCGCCGATTGCGTTGCAGCGGCGCTTGTCCCTCGGCCTGTGGATGCCGATTTGTCTGCTGGCTGCGCTCGCCTGGCGCGACGCCATCGGGCCGAGACTACCCGGCGGCTGGCGAAAGTCGGCGCTGGCGCTGCTGGCGGCGCTCCTGCCGCCGAGCAACCTGCTGGTATGGGCCGGCATGACCGGCGCGGCGCTTGTCCGCAGCCCGGCCGTCTTTCTCACGCGCGCCGAGGCCGAGGCCATCCGCACCTTGCCCACCGGCGCGCTCGTACTGGCTGCGCCTGAGACCGGCGCCTTCATCCCCGCCCACAGTGACGCCCGCGTGCTTTACGGCCATCCCTTCGAGACCGTGAACGCCGAAGTCGAGAAGCAGGCCGTCACGGATTTCTTTGCAGGCCGCCTTGACACGGCGCTCTTCCTGCAGGAGCGCAAGGTGGACGTGGTCTTCTACGGCCCGCGCGAGGCCGCCCTCGGCTCGCTGCCCACCTTGCCAAACGGGTGGCGTGTGTTATTTCAAAAGGACAGTGTTACGGTTTTCGGAAATTAGGGGCGTGTATTTCGTGTTTCGTAATCCGTGTTCCGTGTTCGGCAGTCCGTCTTCACCGTCCCGCGCTGCCTCCTTCTTTCTTCCTTCTTCCTTCTTCCTCCTTGCCCTCTTCTCTCTCCCTTCCCTCACGCTTTGCCCCAACTGCGTCCCCTTTCCTCCCAACTCCGCGTTCACCGATTTGCTCATCTCAC
>JANWXR010000186.1 GCA_025057205.1 Anaerolineales bacterium
GACACAAGATATGGCGGTCGGGCAAAGCAGTAAGCCGCCATATCTGGCACCAAAAGTTCCATTTGCCAAAGTCCAGTCTCAATATGTTGGTTCGCATCTAAGTTGAGGAGCAACGTTATGAGTTTTAAGCATAGTTCAGCCATGAGCCGGCGAGCATTCCTACGCTGGCTGGGAGTCGGCGGCGCGGCAGTGGCGGCTGGAAGTTGGTTGGCCGCCTGCAGCGGGCCGGCGGGCACGGTCGTGCGCGCGCCCGACGCGACTTTTACACCTGATCTTGAGTTCGAGTTACGCGCCTCCGCCGCAACAGCCCAAATCCTGCCGGGAGAGGCCACCAGTGTCTGGTCGTACACCGGCAGGGTGATCAAAGGCGAAGCGAGTAACCTGCAATCCATCCCCGGAAGCTATCTTGGCCCGATCCTTCGGGCACGCACCGGTCAGCGCGTGCGCGTGACCTTCACCAACGATCTGCCGGAGGATACGCAAGAGACCATCGTTCACTGGCACGGCCTGGTGCTTCCGGAAGATATGGACGGCCATCCGCGTTTCGCCATCCGGCCGAAGCAAACTTACGTCTACGAGTTCGAGGTGACGAACCGGGCCGGGACGTACTGGTTTCATCCGCACCCGCACGGCAAGACGGGCCGGCAGGTGCAGATGGGGCTGGCCGGCCTGTTCATCGTTTCCGATGAGGAGGAGCAGGCGCTCGCCCTCCCGCGCGACGACTACGACGTGCCGTTGGTGATCCAGGACCGCACCTTCGACGCCGGCAATCAGTTCGCGTATCTGAGGGGCGGCGGGATGATGAGTGGCATGGATCACGGCGGCATGATGGATCAGATGATGGGCTTCCTGGGCCAGCGCGTGCTCATCAACGGCCAGCCGGATTACACCCTCTCGGTCGCCACGCGCGTCTACCGGCTGCGTGTGCTCAACGGCTCCAACGCCCGAATCTACAAACTCGGCTGGAGCACAGGCCAGCCGCTGGTCGTGATCGGCACTGACGGCGGCCTGCTGGAGAAACCGGTCGAGAAGCCCTACGTGATGCTCGCGCCAGGCGAACGAGTGGAGCTTTGGGCTGACTTTAGCGGCTTTGAAGTCGGCGCAGAGTTGACGCTGAACAGCCTGGCGTATTCCGGCGCGGAGGATCCCGGCGGGATGATGGGTGGGATGATGGGCATGATGAGCGGCGGCCCGCCGCTGGGTACGCCGCTCACGCTGCTGCGCGTGAAGGTCGAACGCGCCGAAGACGAGCCGTTGTCGCTGCCGCGGTCTCTCGCGCGCCTGGAACGGCTGGACCCCGCGCAGGCCGTCAATGCCAGCCAGCCGCGCCCGGTTGCGCTCTCGCTCCGCAATATGATCTGGCTGATCAACGGCAAGCAATTCGAGATGACGGGCGTGACGCCCGAGGAAACCGTCCAGGCGAACACGCTGGAAGTCTGGGAGATCGTCAACGAACTCAACCCCGGCGAGATGATGGATGCGAACGGAATGGCGCACCCCATCCACCTGCACGGCGTGCAGTTTCAAGTTGTGGGCCGCAGGGTGCTGCCGGCGTTGAAGGCCGGCTGGGATACGGTGAGCGCTGGTTACGTGGATGAAGGCTGGAAGGACACGGTGCTCGTCATGCCCGGTGAACGCGTGAAGCTCGCCATGCGGTTTGGCGCGCACACCGGCCTCTTCCTCTATCACTGCCACAATCTCGAACACGAAGATCAGGGCATGATGCGCAACTATCGCATCGCAGGGTGAGCAGGTAGGGCCGGCCTGGCGATCTTTGGACCAGGATGGGCAGGTCTACGACATGCGCAGCGTGAATGGATACGCCGGCGACATGTTGTATCACACGTGACTCCACTGAAAAAACTACTTTTCAGGTGCAAACGCCACCATATATGGCGTCGAGATTACCGCCGAAGCGGCATATGTGGCGGCCAAGCGTTTCGATCATGACCTTTTTTCAGTGCACTCACGGATTGAACGGATTGGATGGATAGAACAGACTGAGCGGATTGAACGGATGGACGATAGCCAGCCGTAGTTTATCGGCCAAGATATCGAAGGTACCAGGCGGCCAGCACGGCCTCCGCCGGTTTGCCGCGCACCGAGAGCGACTTGTCGCGCAGGCTGACAAGCGGGTTGTATCCGAAGGTGGCCACGCCGTTGATCCAGGGCCGCTCGTAGGCGGCGGACAGCACGGCGTAGTAAGCGTTGGCTTGTTCGCCGAGGTCAAGGCCGTAAGCGCCCACGTCCGGCGCCTCCGGGTTGAAATCGGTGAAGGGGTGACAGCTGCCGTCGGGCCGGCGCAGGCACTGGGTCGCCGCACCATCGGCGGAGTGGTAAGCCACGCTCAGGTGCAGAAACTTGCCGGGGAAGCGGTCTTTCAGCGGCTTGAGGCGCGCGTCCATCAGGTTGCCGGCGGCGGCGGTCATCTCGGTCAGCGAGGCATTAGGATTGCCGGCGAGCGGCGCCCACCAGTGGATGCGGATGAAGTTGACCGAGTCGAGGAATGGCGGCGGGTTGGGCCAGATGTCGTCGCCGAGCAGCAGTTCGAAGGCCAATCGCCCGCCGTAGCGCTCACGCACGCGCGCAATCAGCCTGCGCCAGCGCGCTTCGGCGTCGGGGGGCGCGCCCGGCTCACCGGGGAACGTCGGTTGCAGCTTGTAATCTCCGATCACCAGCGTATCCGCAGCGATGGCCGCCGCCAGGCTGGCCTGAGTCAGCATGTGCCGCTCATAGGCCTCGTACCACAGTGCGTCCGGCGTGTAGCCGTTGAAGTAATCACAGGGGCCGTAGGGCGTGTAGGCACAGGTGACAGGATGCAGCACAACCGCCAGGCCGGCTTCGCGCGCCTGCTCGGCCAGGGCGCGCACCTCGTACTCCGGCATGGTCAGCGCCGGGTCGTCCGCGAGCAGAGGCGGAGACACACTACGCATCAGGCTGCGGCGCATGAGGGTGAGGCTGGTGGCTGAACTGGCCCGAACTCCGCCCAGCATTTCGGGATAGAGCGGGAGCGCCGCCGGCTGCCACAGCTCTGCCAGAACAACGCCCAGCGATAGCTCCGGGCGCGGGATGTTCTGCTGGGGCAGGGCGCTCAGGTCCGGCGCAGGCGCTTCGCTCCACCAGCGCCAGGCGTTCACCCTCTCGATGTGAGCCTGCGGCAGCACGGTCGGGGTGAAAAGCCGACCTAGGCTGGCCGCTCCGGCGGTGGCGATGTCGTCTGCCGCGCCGCAGGCGAAGTTGCGGCAGTAGCGGTAGCCCACATTGCCGGTGAAATTGAGAGGGTTATACAGGACGAAGCGCCAACGATTGGGCGCCAGCCGGCCCATCAATTGCGGCGCGAGCCACTGCGAAGTGCGGAATTGAATCGTCAGCAAGTCGCCGGGCGGCGTATCGGGCGGCGTCGTCACTTCAAAGACAACCGGCGGGAAGTTGCCGGTATGCCAGCCGGTCACCGTGTCGTACTGGGTCGAATTGCCAAAGGGCACGACGTAGGTGCGCAGGCGGCGCCGAC
>JANWXR010000187.1 GCA_025057205.1 Anaerolineales bacterium
CAAAGACGGCGCCAGGGTGCGCTTCGAAATTCGCGGCGAGCTGATTCGCGCCCGCTACGGCCACTCGCTCGACCTCGGCGTGCAGGTGGAATATCCGCCCGTCGAGCCGCCCGAGGTGCTCCATCACGGCACCACGCCGCGCGCGCTGGCCGGGATCCGCGCCGAGGGGCTGAAGGCGATGAACCGGCAGTACGTTCACCTCAGCGCCACGACCACCCGCGCTAAGGAAGTGGCCGGTCGCTGCACGCACCGCATCGTCCTCCTCACCATCCGCGCGCGAGCCGCCCACCGCGCCGGCGTCGTCTTCCATGCGCCCGAGCCGGAGCATTATCTCGCCCGCGCCATCCCCGTAGAGTTCATCCGGTTTCCACGGTAACAGAGTTTGCCGTTTTTGCCGCTTACGCCGCAGCGAGCAGCAAAGGGCGAACGTCCTCAGAACAGAACCATGACCATCTTCGACCGGAAACGCCTGACCAATGAAGTCTTCAAACTCGATGTGGAACGAATGCGCCGGGGCTGGTACTCGGACAAGTATTTCGAGAACATCGGCGCGATGCTGACGCATCTGGCCGCCGGCGGCTACCGTTATGCCGGCAAGGCCGCGCGATTGCATGCGGCAAATATCCACAACGTCGAGACCGGCAATATTCACGTCGAAATGCAATGGTTCACGCGCCGGCCCGGCGCGACTCTGGTGGTCGGCGTGGATAAGGCGCTGGAGATGCTACGGCACTGCACCGGCTATTTCGAGAATGAAACCTTCATCAACACCTGGGACCAGCTCGAAGTGGATGCCGTGCACGACGGCGCGATGGTGCGTTACAACGGCGACCCGCTGAGCATTCAGCCCGTGCTGCGCGTGCGCGGGCGCTACCGCGACTTCGCCCTGCTGGAGACGCCCACGCTCGGCGTCCTGACGCGCGCCTCGCGCGTGGCGACCAACGTCTACAACACCCTCATCGCTGCGCGCGGCAAGCCGGTGCTCTTCTTCCCGGCGCGCTTCGACCTGCACGAGGTGCAGGCCGCCGATGGCTACGCCTACAACATCGCCGTGCAGCGCTTCAATTACGATTACGGCCACGTGCTCGGCCCGTTCGTCTCCACCGACGCGCAGGGCGACTGGTGGGGCGGCGCGGGTGGCGGCACGGTAGCCCACGCGGCCATCGCCTGCTTCTTCGGCGACACGGCGGAGACCATGCTGGCCTTCTGCCGCACGCGCCCGGCGCACATCCCCCGCATCGCGCTGGTGGACTTCAACAACGACTCGGTCGGCGACTCGCTGGCCACGCTGGACGCCATGTTCGCGTGTTATCGTGAGTTAATGGACGCCGGCGACGAGGCCGAGGCGAGCAAGTACGTGCTGTACGGCGTGCGGCTGGACACCAGCAACAGCGTGCGTGACGTGAACGTGCCGCCGCTGGGCGACCCTGCCCTTGACCTCGGCGTGAACCCGCGACTGGTCTTCGTAGTGCGTCAGGCGCTGGATAGCGCCTGGGAGCGCTGGAACGTGCCGCGCCGCTGGGAAGAGCGCGCCAAAGCCTATTGCCGCAACGTGAAGATTGTGGTCAGCGGCGGCTTCAACCCGGAAAAAATCAAGCGCTTTGAGAGGCTCAACGTGCCCGCAGACATCTACGCCGTCGGCTCGTCGCTCTTCGACAACCACGGCGATACCGTCACCGACTTCACCGCCGACGTGGTGCGGGTGAAGGTGAACGGCGAATGGCACGACATGGCGAAGGTGGGCCGCCGGCCATGCGACAACCCGGAGATGGAGAGGGTGAGGTAGGAGGGTGGAAAGTAGAGAGTAGAAAGTGGCGGATGACGTTGACCGTCCTCGGCCAAACGACGCGGGCGGCCGGTCGCGGTACAATCGGGTCAGGCGCGGCGGTGGCGGAATGGCAGACGCCGGGGACTTAAAATCCTCTGTTCGCAAGAACGTGTGGGTTCGACTCCCACCCGCCGCACAATCAACGGCCACCTTTAGGTGGCCGTTCATTTTTTGTCCGGCTCGGTTTCGATCGTAAACGTGAGCGGGTAGCCCGCCGCCCGTGCCACGCTGTGGGCCTTGCCGACACGGTACTTGGCTTCCTCCAGCGGCACAGTTTGCACGTAAGCCTGACCGGTGTAGTGCGCCCGCAACATCACACGTTCGGCGTCAGGAAAGGAGAGCAGGAAGATTTGCCGCAGCACAATCACGACGAAGTCCATCGGCGTTACATCGTCGTTATGCACAATAATATGAGCTTGCCCGCCCGTATCATCGGCCACCACCCATTCGGTGTCAGGCGTGACTTCAGGTGCAGCGCCCGGCGCACCGGGGTCAAGGACACGCAACAACATACGGCAATTTTACTCAGTCGGAGCGGCTTTCAGCTTCCGGCGCGCAGGGTAGCCAACAACAGACAGACCCAACCCGCGATGAAGGCTGCGCCGCCGAACGGCGTCACGGCGCCCAGCCAACGCTGCCCGGTCAGTGCCATCAAATACAGGCTCCCGGAGAAGAGAACGATTCCGACCACGAACAGCCAGCCGGCAACGACCGGCAGCTGCGAAGCCGGGAAACGCGAGACGGCCCAGGCCACGGCCAGCAACGCCAGCGCGTGGTACATCTGATAACGCGCGCCCGTCTCGAAGTTGGCCAGCAAGCGTTCATCGAGCCGGTCGCGCAGCGCATGCGCACCAAATGCGCCGAGCGCAACCGAGAGGCCGGCGAAGAGAGAGCCGAGGAGGAAGAAAAGTCGGTCCATGACGTAGAAAGTAGAAAGTAAAAAGTGGGCAGTAGGGAGTAGAACGTCAGACAAAGATTCTACTTTCTACTTTCTACTCTCTCCACCACCGGCCCCTGTGGCGTATCTTTGACATGCCAGCCGAGTGTGGCCAGCTGCCGGCGGAGGGCATCCGCTCGAGGCCAATCTTTCAGCGCACGCGCGGACTGGCGTTCGGCCACCAGCGCGAGCACGGCCTCCGGTGGGCCGGCCGGCTCGTTCAGCGCGTAACGGCTGGCGTGTACTGCTGCCCACGCCTCCGGCAGGATGTCGGCGTTGCGCAGCGGCGGGCGATAGTTGCCCAGCTCGGTCAACGGCAGTCGCTCCCGGCTCATCCAGCGCCGCTCATCGCCGTTGCGCAGCACGGTCACTCCGCCGACGCCCATCACCTCGCACTCGCCCGTCGCAAAATCCAGCACTACCGCCGTATGCTCGTCAATACCGACGACAGCGTGCCCGCCCGGCAGCTGGCGCAGCAGTTCGGCGAAGCGCTCGCGGCCCATGAAGCAGCGGCTGGTGTCTAGCTCGGCGCCGCCCTCGCTGTTGTTCCAGTGTGGCACAAAAATTAGGTTGAGGCCAAAGGGAAGCAAGAAGTTGAGGCCGGCGCGCCAGTGCGGGTCCTCGCCGGCTTTGTAGATTTCGTAGACGGGGATGGTGTAGGCGCTGACGGCGAGCGTGGCAGCGCTGGCGAAGACCACCGCCGCGCCGAAGCGATGCACAGCCTCCAGTGTGTGCCAGGTAACGCT
>JANWXR010000188.1 GCA_025057205.1 Anaerolineales bacterium
AAGCCCATCCGCTCCCTCATCCGTTGACAGCCCGCCATCCGTTCCCATCCGTTCATCCGTTAGCCCATCCGTTGACAAAAGCCCATCCGCTCCCTCATCCGTTGACAGCCCGCCATCCGTTCCCATCCGTTCATCCGTTAGCCCATCCGTTGACAGAAGCCCATCCGCTGACAAAATCCCCTCCGCCTACACCTCCTCCGGCGTCTCCATTGACGCCGGCAATCGCGCCGTGGAGTTGATGCGCGACGCAGTGAAGTCCACTTACGGCCCGGAGGTGCTGGCCGGCCTTGGCGCATTCGGCGGCCTGTTCGACGCCGGCGCGCTCAAGGCGATGGCCGCGCCCGTGCTCGTCGCTTCCACCGACGGCGTGGGCACGAAGGTCAGGCTGGCGGCGCAGGCAGGCCGCTACGAGTCGCTGGGCCACGACCTGGTCAATCACTGCATCAACGACATCCTCGTGCAGGGCGCCCAGCCGCTGTTCTTCCTGGATTACGTGGCGACCGCGCAACTCGAGCCGGAAAAAGTCGCTGCCATCGTGAAGGGCATAGCCGAGGCTTGCCGCGCGGCGGGCTGCGCGCTGCTCGGCGGCGAGACGGCGGAGATGCCGGGCGTGTACGCACCGGGCGAGTTCGACGTGGCCGGGACCATTGTTGGCGTGGCCGAGCGCGACCGCCTGCTGCCGCGCCCGGACATCGGGCCGGGCGATGTGCTTATTGGCCTGCGCTCTTCGGGGCCGCACACCAACGGCTACTCGCTCATCCGCCGAGTCTTCGAAGGCGTCCCGCTCGACACGGTCTTCCCCGAACTCGGCGTTCCGCTCGCCGACGCTCTGCTCACGCCGCACCGCTCTTACCTGCCCGTCCTCAAATCCCTAATCTCCAATCTCCAATCAAAAATCAAAGCCCTCGCCCATCTTACCGGCGGCAGCTTCATCGAGAACATCCCCCGCATCCTGCCGCCGGGGATGGGGGCCGTGGTGCGTCGCGGCAGCTGGCCTGTCCCGCCCCTCTTTACGCTCATCCAGCAACGCGGCAACATCTCGTCGGAGGAAATGCATCGAGTCTTCAACATGGGCATCGGCCTGGTCATCGTCTGCGACCAACGCGATGCTAACATCGTCCAGGCGGAATTGCCCGAGGAAAGCTATATGATTGGCGCAGTAATCTCCAACCAACACGGGGTGATTTTGAAATGAGCCGGGAACAACTCCCTCGACTGTACCGCTTCGTCGTGCTGATCTCCGGCCACGGCTCGAACTTGCAGGCCGTGATGAACGCCTGCGAATCGGGCGAGCTGCCGGGCGAGGTCGTCGCCGTCATCGCCGACCGGCCCAACGCCTACGGCCTTGAGCGTGCCTACAAAGCGCGCATCCCCGCCGTCTACAAACCCAAGCGCGCCACGCAGACGCGCCGCGAATACGACGCGGAACTGGCCGAACTGGTCAAAGTCTTTCGCCCGGACTGGGTGGTGCTGGCCGGCTGGATGCGCTTGCTGACGATGGAGTTCCTCAACCACTTTCCGAACCAGGTCGTGAATCTGCATCCCGCGCTGCCGGGTCAGTTTCCGGGGATGCACGCCATCCGCCGCGCCTACGAGGCGTTCCTGCGCGGCCAGATTGACCAGACCGGCGTGATGGTACATCTGGTGGTAGATGAGGGCGTGGACAACGGGCCGGTGCTGTTGCAGGAGGCGGTTCCCATCCACCCCAACGACTCGCTGCACACGCTGGAGAACCGGGTGCACGCCGTCGAGCACCGCTTGCTGGTTGCAGCGCTCAAAGACCTGTGCTTCAACGGCCTGCCCAAGCTCGCGGTGTGACGCGCCTGCTCTTCCTCACACCGCAGCCGCCTTACCCGCCGCGGCAGGGAACAGCCATCCGTAACTGGGGGCTCATCAAACATCTAAGCGCGCGACACACCCTCAGCCTGTTGACCTTCGCCGAAGATGACCAGTCGGTAGCCGAGCCACTGCGCAACGCCTGCCGCCGCGTGGTAGTCGTGCCTACGCCGCGCCGGACCCGCCTAGACCGCCTGCGCACCCTGCTCTCGCCTCGCCCCGACCTCGCCGAACGACTTGCTTCTACCGAATACGCCCGCGCTCTGAATGACTTGCTGCGCGAAGAGAAGTTCGACTTCGTTCACGTCGAGGGACTTGAACTGGCCCGCTATTTGCCAATGCTTTCCGCCGCCGGCGTCCGGGTCATTTATGATGCACACAACGCCGAGTACGTCCTGCAGCAGCGCGCCTTCAAGACCGACCTGCACCGGTTACGGCGCTGGCCTGCCGCACTCTACTCGCTGATTCAATGGCCGCGCCTAAAGCGCTTCGAAGCCGCCACGTTGCGCGCCGTTCACGCCGTCACCTGCGTCTCGCAGGAAGATGCCACCGCCCTGCGCGCCCTCGTCCCCGAATTGCAGCCCGTCCTCGTCCCCAACGGCATTGACGTTCAGGATTACGTGGATTTCCTGCAACACGCGCCGCGCGCTACGTCTGCCGTCAGCCGTCCGCCGTCGGTGGTCTTCACCGGCAAAATGGATTATCGCCCGAACGTGGACGCCGTGCTCTGGTTCGCGGCGGACATCTGGCCGCTCATCCGCGCGCAGCAGCCCGAAGTGCAGTTCATCATCGTTGGGCAGAAGCCGGCCCCGGCGGTGCAGGCGCTGCACGGTCGCGACGCCATCACGGTGACCGGCGCGGTGGACGACGTGCGGCCGTACATCGCCGGGGCGAGCGTGTACGTTGCGCCGCTGCGGCTGGGCGGCGGCACGCGCTTCAAGCTGCTTGAAGCGATGGCACTGCAAACCCCGATTGTTTCGACGACGCTGGGCGCGGAGGGCTTTGCCGTAGCGGACGGGCGCGAGCTGCTGCTGGCCGACTCACCCCATGACTTTGCCGGAGCGGTGCTGCGACTGCTGACGGACTCGGAGCTGCGAGTGAAGTTGGCCGAGGCGGGCCTGGCGTGCGTGCGCAAGAATTACGACTGGAGCGTCATTGTGCCCGCGCTGGAGAGGACATATGAGGCGCGGCCATAACCGGCGCTTTTCCTTGTTACCACAGAGAGACGCTAAGTCGCTAAGTCAGTGAGACCGAAAACCTTTGCGCCTTCGCGCCCTTGCGCCGTTGCGTTAGGCCAAAGAAATTTTTTTCAACGCAAAGATATTGTGATGGGCGTCAAGCCGGAACTTGTATTCGCCGGGCGAAGTTGGGGTCAAAGGCGACGCCGGACTTGAGCACTCCATAGGCCAGACATAAGAGCTTGCGCATGGCTGCACCGACGACTACCATCTTGGCTTTGCCGCGAGCGCGCAGACGCTCACCCAGGGTGCATTTCAGAGTATTGGCCGCCCCTTCGACTACAGCCCGCAAAAGCAGCGGGCCTCCGTTCAGAGTACAGCCCGGCCAAAAAATAAAAATCTGGAGTCTGGCAAATCACGGCTCGGACACAAGATATGGCGGTCAGGCAAGGCATCAAGCCGCCATATCTGGCACCA
>JANWXR010000189.1 GCA_025057205.1 Anaerolineales bacterium
GGCGCGTCGAACAAGTTGGCGGTGGAGGATAGGATGAAGCGCCCCACGTTGTGCCGGACCGCTTCTTCGAGCAGGTTGGCGCAGGCCACCAGGTTATCGCGCAGATATTTGAGCGGCAGCTGCATGCTCTCGCCCACCAGCGTGTACGAAGCAAAGTGCATGATGCCGTCCAGGCCACGGTGCTCGCGGAAGAGCCGGGCGACGGCGTCCGTGTCCCGCAGGTCGCCCTGCACAAAGGCGGCCTCCGGCGGCACCGCGCCCCGGTGGCCCTGATAGAGGTTGTCGAACACGACCACTTCGTGGCCGGCAGCGATGAGTTCGGCGGAGACGATGCTGCCAATGTAGCCGGCTCCGCCCGTAACCAGGACTTTCAAGAGGACCTCCTGTCAAACAATTGCGGCGCCCGTAGGCCGCTCACTGCTGATTGTTGCCACGCGGATTATAGGCGCAGCAGCGATTTGCTCTTGCAGAAAGTTCAGATGAGCTTAGTAAATTACTTCGCGCTCTTCGCGGCTTCGTGGTTCCGAGCAGGTGTAACCGCAAAGGCGCAAAGGCCGCAAAGATTCTATGGGCCGTTGTGCCGTTCTCTTTGCGAATCTCAATAAATTACTTCGCGCTCTTCGCGGCTTCGCGGTTCCGATTACGTGTAACCATGAAGGCGCAAAGGCAGCGAAAGTCGAGTCACGCTTCGCGCTCTTCGCGGCTTCGCGGTTCCGCTCACACCATCCCGGCGGCACGCTCGGCGTCGGTAATGGCATATTCGAAGATTTCCATCGCCGCATCCACTTCGGCGTGGGTGACACACAACGGTGGCGTCAGGCGGATGGTGTTGCGCCCGCAGCCGAGCAGTAGCAGGCCGTGCTCGAAGGCGGTGTGGATGACATGGTTGCGAATCTCTACGCCGCACTCCTTCGTCGCCTTGTCCTTGACGAACTCGACGCCGATCATCAGCCCTTTGCCGCGCACATCGCCGATGCTAGGGTGGCGGGCTTGCATCTCCTCTAGGATATTCAGCATGTAACGCCCTGTGTCGGCGGCGTTCGCCATGAAGCCGGTCTCGATCAGGCGGATGGTCTCCAGCGCAGCGGTGCAGGAGAGCGGGTTGCCGCCGTAGGTGTTGCCGTGCGCGCCGGGTGGCCAGGTCATCACACTCTTGCGTGCCACCATTGCTCCCAGCGGCATGCCGCTGGCAATACCTTTAGCGATGCAGATGATGTCCGGCTCGACGCCCCAGTGCTGGATAGCCCACCACTTTCCGGTGCGCCCCATGCCGCTCTGCACCTCGTCGGCGATGAGCAGGATGCCGTACTTATCGCACAGCGCGCGCAGGCGCGGGAAGAACGAGTCCGGCGGGATGACGTAGCCGCCCTCGCCTTGGATCGGTTCGACGAGGATGCCGGCCACTTCCTCCGGGGGAGTCTCGTAGGTGAAGATGACGTTCTCGATGTAGTTGACGCAGGCGATGCCGTAGTCTTCCTTGGAAGGGTCGAACTGGAGACGGGGCCGGTAGCTGTTAGGGAAGGGCACAAGCGTCACGCCGGGCATGGCCTGATTGAAGCCGCGCCGCTGCACGGCCTTGGAGGAAGTGAAGGCCAGCGCGCCCATAGTGCGCCCGTGAAAGCCGCCATGAAAGCCGATGAAGCGCGGGCGGCCCGTGTAATAGCGCGCCAGTTTGATGGCCGCCTCCACCGCCTCCGCGCCGGAATTGGTCATAAAGCACAGTGCATCTTCTTTGAAAGGTGCGATCTCGTCCAGCTTCTCGCCGAGCTGCACCCATTTCTCGTGATAGAAGTCGGACGAGATGTGGATGAACTTCTCGGCCTGCTGCTGGATGGCGCGGACCACGTCCGGGTGGCTGTGGCCTGTGGAGCAGACGGCGATGCCCGCAGCGAAGTCGAGATAGCGGTTGCCGTCCACGTCCCACACCTCTGTGCCGCGCCCGTGATCCATTACAAACGGGTAATCGCGCGGATAGGACGGTGAGATGAATTTGCGATCGCGTTCAAGGATATCTTTGGCCTTGGGGCCGGGTACGTTGAGTTTGGTGACCATGGTTCTCTGTAAGCTAGGGAGCAGGGAAGCAGGGAGGCGAAAGACAGTTCCCTGGTTCCCCGTCTCTCTCTCCGGGTAAAAGCGAAACCAACGGGGAAAACCATATCACCTACCCTAACGATCCGGCACGACAAGCGCTCGGCTCTCCTCCATGGCCAGCGCGCCCGCGCCCACCAGCCCGGCGTCATCCCCAAGGGCCGCCGGCACAATGGGTACATCGCGCCAGTACCTCTCGTGCATGGCGTAGCGGCGCACGGTCGCCCGCACCGACTCGAAGAACAGCTCGCCGATGAAGGACACGCCGCCGCCAAGGATGACGATGGAGGGGTTGTACAGATGCAACAGGCTGGCCAGGCCGTAGCCCAGATGCTCGCCCGCTTCACGGAACAGGCTGCGCGCAAAGGCATCGCCCTGTTGGGCCGCATGGCCGATAAGAGCCGTGGTGAGTTTGGAGAAATCGCCGTTGGTGAGCGCGCGCAGCGCGGAGTCTGCACCCTCGCCTCGGCTCAGCCGTTCCGCAGCATCGCGGGCGATGGCTGGGCCGGAGGCCAGCGCCTCCAAGCAGCCGCGTTGCCCGCAGCCGCAACGCGGGCCGTTCGGCTGGATGAGGATGGGGCCGACCTCCGCCGCCAGGCCGTGCGCGCCGAGCAGCAACCGGTTGCCGGCCACCACGCCGCCGCCGATGCCGGTGCTGACGGTGAGGTAGAGGACATCCGCATGGCCCCGTCCCGCGCCGAACTTCCACTCGCCCAGCGCTGCCAGGTTCGCGTCGTTGCCTATGAACACCGGCCGCGCCAGCCGTTCTTCGAGGATTTGCCGCAACGGCAGGTTCTCCCAGCCGGGAATGTTGGTGATTTTGATGACCACGCCGGTGTACGGGTTGACCGGGCCGGGGATGCCCAGACCGATGCCCTCCACGCCGGCCAAGTTCGGCGGGGTGACCTCGCGGATGACGTGCTCCAGACGGTCGAGCATCTGCCGGGCGTCGCCGGCGGGCTGTGTGGCGACCTTGATTTTTGCGTCCGGAGTGGGGTTGTGGCCGATGAACCGCGCGGCCCGTAGGCTGGTCCCGCCTACGTCCACGCCGATGAAGATGGCTTCGCTCATGTGCCGATTTTAGCATGTGGTCGCGCGCTGGGACGCGAGGGTGCTATAACGCAAGGCGCAAAGGCGCAAGGGCGTAAAGATGCTCACTCCTTCTCACTCCTTGCGTCTCCGCGTCTTTGCATTCAAGGTTTTCTCCGGCCTAACGCAAAGGGCGCTCCTTGCCGCACTCTTCGCGGTTTTTGCGGTTCAAATGGACTTTTTTCAGTAGAACCATCCGTGTCAGTGGTGACCCCCATCCCACTAGGGTGCACGCAAAACATGTCCGCCGCGCCCCGACCGTTCGGCTTCGCTCAGGGGAGCGGCGGGCGTCCTTCGAC
>JANWXR010000018.1 GCA_025057205.1 Anaerolineales bacterium
CTCGGCGGAGTCACCGGCGACGTGTTCGGCCTCATCGCCGAAGTTACCGAGCTGCTCTGCCTGCTGACCTTCACCGCACACTTTCCCTCCTTTCCCGCGTTTCCCTCCTTCCCCTGATTTCCCATGCCCCCCTTCCGCCTCGGCACAACCTCCTACATCCTCCCCGCCGACATCCTGCCCAACGTCCGCTACCTCAAGGACAAGGTGCAGGACATCGAACTGGTGCTGTTCGAGGTGGATGACGGCCCGAACAACCTGCCCGGCCCTGCGGTGATTGACGAACTCAACGCGCTGGCCGCCGCGCATGGCCTGAGCTACACCGTGCACCTGCCGCTTGACCTGCGCCTCGGCGCGGGCGGCGACGAGGGTCACATCTCGCTGGTCAAAGCGCGCCGGGTCATCGAGCGCACACGCGCGCTTGAGCCGTGGGCCTATGTCCTCCATCTGGACGGCAAAGACCTAATCTCCCCTCTCCCCATGGGAGAGGGGTCGGGGGTGAGAGCAATCTCCCCTCTCCCCATGGGAGAGGGGCTGGGGGTGAGAGCAATCTCCCCTCTCCCTGTGGGAGAGGGGCTGGGGGTGAGGGGACCAGGGGTAAGGGCCAAGTGGCAAGCCAACGCCGTGCGCGCCCTTGAGCTGGCGGCGGAATGGGCCGGCGACCCCGCCCTGCTGGCCGTTGAGAACCTGGAGCATTACCCGCCGGATTTCATCTTGCCCGTGCTGGAACGCGCGCCGGTGAGCCGCTGCGTGGACATCGGCCACCTCTGGCTCGACGGCCACGACCCGCTGCCGCACCTGCAAGACGCCCTGCCCCGCACGCGCGTCATCCACCTGCACGGAGTGGCAGACCGCGATCACAAGTCATTGGCACACCTGCCGCCGGACAAGCTCGACCCGGTCATCGCGCTGTTGCTGCGCGAAAACTACGCCGGCGTGCTCACGCTCGAAGTGTTCGGCGAAGATGACTTTCACTCCTCGCTGGCCGCTCTGCAGAGCAGCCTGCACCGAGTCCGTCTTTCCGAACAGCGCGACGCGCAGTAAAAAATCTTGGCGTTCAATCTCTGCGCTCTTCACGCCTTCGCGGTTCACCATTTGCACCAGGTCCAAACCGTCAGCAACGCAGGAAGTACTCTAAAATACCTTAGCGGCTAATCTTTGCGCCCTTTGCGCCTTCGCGGTTCACCATCTTCGCACCTTTGCACCATGTCCAAACCGTCAGCAGAGCAAGAAGCGCTCTAAACCACCTTAGCGGCTAATCTTTGCGCCCTTCGCGCCTTCGCGGTTCACCATCTTCGCGCCTTCGCGGTTCACCATTTGCACGCCTTTGCGGTTCACTATCCCATGTCCAAAGCACTCACCCTCATCCTGGGCGGTGCGCGCAGCGGCAAAACAAGCTACGCCCTCAAGCTGGCCGCCGAACGCGCTCACAATGTGCTCTACGTCGCCACCGCCGAAGCCGGTGACGCCGAGATGGCCGCGCGCATCGCCGCGCACCAACGCGAGCGGCCCGCCCACTGGCACACCCTCGAAGCGCCGCGCAGTGTGGGCCAAGCCATCGCACGGCATCTCGCGCGCTGTGCAACGTCGGATCTGCCGCGGGTCATTGTGTTGGATTGTCTGACCCTGCTGGCCAGCAACGTCATCATTCCTCTGCCTGAGCCGGTGAGCGAGGCAGCAGCGCAGGCCGCCCTGAACGCCGAGCTAGACGAACTGCTCGCCGCTCAAGCCGCGAGCGACGCGCACTGGTTGGTGATTTCGAACGAAGTCGGCCTAGGGATTGTGCCTGCCTACCCGCTGGGGCGCGTTTACCGCGATTCACTGGGACGAGCCAATCAGCGGTTGGCGTTGGCAGCGGACGAAGTGCTGTTCATGGTCGCCGGGCTGCCGCTGCGCGTGAAGTAGCCGACCCACCCACTCGACCTGCGCGTCACCCGCCTGGATCAAAGACCTGACAGGCAGCACAAAAAGTCATGTTCGTACAGCTTCGCGCATGTACACTCATAAGCCTGACGTACGGCCCAAAGGGCACTTAAGGTAAAATCCCGCCCACCATCAGAACGCCCTGCAATTCGAGGCCATAATGCGTATCGTCGTGGACGCAATGGGGAGCGACAACTTCCCTCGGCCAGATGTAGAAGGCGCGGTCTTGGCCGCGCGCGAGTACAACGTCGAAATCATCCTGACCGGCGATGAAGCCCGCATCAAGCCGCTGCTCGCCGAGTTTCAGGCGGGGAACCTGCCGATTCATGTGCATCACGCACCCGAGATGCTGACGATGAACGACAAGGGCATGGCCCTCGTACTCAAAGCCAAGCGCAAGAACGCCCAGAACTCGATGGCCATCGGCCTAGACCTGGTGAAAAGCGGCGAAGCGGCGGCCTTTGTGACGATGGGCAACACCGGCGCGGCCTCCGTCACCGCGTACTTTCGCCTCGGCACCATCCCCGGCGTAGACCGGCCCGCGCTCGCCCCCGTCTTCCCGACTCGAACGGGCACCTGCGTGGTGCTCGATGTGGGCGCGAACCCCGATTGCAAGCCGAACAACCTGCTGGAGTTCGCCGTGATGGGCAGCTTGTACGCCGAACGTGTGCGCGGCGTGAAGTCTCCGCGCGTCGGCCTGCTCTCCAACGGCGAGGAAGCAGGCAAGGGCAACCAGCTCGTCAGGGACGCCTACCCGCTCCTTGAAGCTTCCGGCCTGAACTTCGTCGGAAACATCGAGGGCAAGGAGCTGATGGCCGGCGAGGTAGATGTGGCCGTGACCGACGGTTTCACCGGTAACGTCATGCTCAAGACCGCCGAGGCCGTCGCCCGGCTCATCCTCGAAACGGTGCGCGAGAAAATCCAGACCGGCCCGCTGACCGCTAAACTAGGCGGCCTGCTGGTACGCCCCACGCTGCGCAGCGTGCGCCGCCTGCTCGATCCAAGCGAAGAGGGTGCCGCGCCACTGCTCGGAATCAACGGACTTGTGTTTATCGGCCACGGACGATCGGATGCCAACGCTGTGAAGAACGCCGTGCGCGTCGCGCTGGCCGCCGCCCGGGCCAACGTGGTGGACGCCATCCACAGCGACCTGGCGCAGCGCTTGGCTGCTTCCACCTCTGCTGCAAAGGTCTCTGTATGACACCAGCTTCCAGCAACGGACGCCGGCGGGACAGTGCGCCGATCCGCGTCGTCATCACCGGTCTGGGGGCTATCTCACCGCTCGGTTTGACCGTGCACGACTTCTGGGACGGCCTGACGCACGGTCGCTCCGGCATAGGGCGCATCACCCAGTTCGATGCCAGCGGCCTGCCCTGCCAGATCGCCGGCGAGATTCGCGGCTTCGACCCGAAGAACTTCGTGGATCACAAAGACGCGCGACGGATGGCACGCTGCTCGCAGATCGCCGTAGCCACCGCGCGTGAGGCACTGACCGACGCCGGCCTAATTGAAGGCTTCGCCGATCCGGAGCGCGTTGGCGTGCTACTCGGCTCGGCTATTGGCGGGCTGGACCGGCTGGATGAGGGCGCCAGAGTGCTGCGCACGCGGGGCGTCACCCGTGTCAGCCCGTTCTCGGTGCCTGAGTCCGTCATCAACATGCCGGCCCACCATATAAGCAAGGCCTACCGCGTGCTCGGCCCGCTAAACACCTGCGTCACCGCCTGCGCCGCCGGCACGCAAGCCGTGGGCGAAGCGGCAGAGGTCATCCGGCGCGGCGTGGCCGACGTGATGATTACGGGCGGCGTCGAGGCCGCCATCTGCGACCTGACCATCGCCGGCTTCGTCGCCATGCGCGCCATGCCGACCAGCTATAACGACGCGCCCGAACGTTCCTCGCGCCCCTTCGACAAGCACCGCGAAGGCTTCGTCTTCTCGGAGGGCTGCGCCATCCTGATCCTGGAGCGGCTGGAGCACGCGCTGGCGCGCGGCGCAAAAATCTACGCCGAGGTCATGGGCTACGCCTCGTCGTCGGACGCCTATCATGTAGCCGCGCCCGACCCTAGCGGGGCCGGCGCCATCCGCGCGATGAAGTGGGCGTTGAAGTATTCGGGCGTCCGCCCGGAAGAGATCAGTTACATCAACGCTCACGGCTCATCCACGCCGCTCAACGACGCCAATGAGACCGCTGCCATCAAACACGTCTTCGGCGAGCAGGCCTACAATATCCCAGTCAGCTCCACTAAATCCATGATCGGTCACCCGATGGGTGCTTCCGGCGCGCTCGAGGCCGCCGCCTGCGCCCTTAGCCTGTATCATCAGCTGCTCCATCCGACCATCAACTACGAGACGCCCGACCCGGACTGTGACCTGGATTACGTACCCAACGTGGCTCGCCCAGCGGTGGTGAACTACGCCCTCTCCAACTCCTTCGGCCTTGGTGGGCAAAACGCTTGTTTGGTATTGCGAAGGTATCAGGGTTGAAGGTCGAAGGTCGAGGTTCGGCAACCGGTAACTTTCTTATCCCCCCATGCGCATTGTCACCGATACGAAAACCATCGCCCGCAACGTCGCCATCGGCAAATACGCCTCCATCGGCGGAATTGTGCTTCTGTTCGTCGCGCTGCTCATCAACATCTACGCACTGACGCGGCCCGAGAACACGCAGCTCATCCTGCTCGTCTTCGCCACCTTTATCATCGGCTTTCTGCTCAGCAACATCGGTGGGTTGTTCAACTTCCGTTGGGGCCGTCGCCCAGACCGTGGCCTGAGCGATGCCCTGCGCGGCCTGGACGAGCGGTACACGTTATATCACTACTGGCTCGGCGCTGCGCACGTGCTGGTTGCGCCAAGTGGCGTGTACACGCTTACGCCCAAGTATCAGCACGGCCTAATCACCTTTGAAGACGGCAAGTGGAAAAACCCGGGCGAGCGGCGCGGCTTCCTGAACTTCTTTGCGCCGCGCGACCTGCTGGGCAACCCAGCACAGGAAGCGCTGGCCGAAGTGAAAGCCCTCAAGAACTTTCTGAAGAAGCAGGCACCGGAAGTGACCGTCGAGCCGAAGCCGCTGGTAGTGTTCATGCACTCGCAGGCCGTGGTCGAGGCCAAGAACGCGCCGGTCACCGCCCTGCATGTCAAGCAACTGAAGGATTACATCCGCCGCCAGCCCAAAGGCCCCACCCTCTCCGCTGCTACGCTGGTCACCCTCGAAGAAAAGCTCGGTCTGACCAAGGACTAGTCAGCCTAGCCGTGCGCCGTGGAACTGGCCGAGTATCATCGCCTGGCGCAACTTGCAGCAACGCACTGGTGGTACGTCGGGATGCGGCGCATTGCCCGCGCCCTCGTCCAGGAGCTAAACCTGCCGCCCGGCGCGAAAATCCTCGACGCCGGCTGCGGCGTAGGCAGCGACCTGCCCTGGCTGCGCGAGTTCGGCCACGCGACCGGCTTCGACTGGCACCCCGTCGCTGCGCATTACGCCGCAAGCGCGTCTCCAGGCGTGGCATGCGCCTCAGTGCTGGCCGCGCCTTTTCCTTCTCAAACTTTCCATCTGGTTGTCTCCTTCGAGGTGATTTATCATCGCGCCGTGTCGGACGACATGGCAGCGCTGCGCGAATTGGCCCGCGTGCTTCGGCCCGGCGGCTGGCTGCTGCTGCGCGTGCCGGCACATGACTGGCTGCGCGGCGCGCATGACCGTCACGTTCATACTCGGCGGCGCTACAGCATCCCCGAACTGCGCGAAAAGCTTGAACGGGCAGGGCTAACCATCCGCCGCCTGACCCCGGTCGGCACGTGGCTGCTCCCAGTCGCCATCCTGCGCCGTCTGACCCAGCGCAGTTCGACCATTGCCAGCGACGTGACCGCGCCCGCCCCATGGCTGAATGCCCTGCTCACCGAAGCGCTGGCCGCCGAAGGGTTCTGGCTGCGAAAGTGGGACCTGCCTTTTGGCCTCAGCCTGCTGGCTTTGGCGCAGGCCGGCGGCTGAATTCTCGGTGCTGTAACAATTTCTTAGCGGCGTTTGCGATACGGCTTACGTCGTGCTACACTGCAAAGGCCTCGGAGAGATAACGCGCGCCTGATGATCCGGGCGCGTTTTCTGGCGGCGTGCAAAGTGGAATGGCAGAAAAAATCCTCATCGTTGACGACGACCTCGACACGCTCAAACTGGTCGGCCTGATTCTGCAACGGCACGGCTACCAGATTGTGGCCGCGAACGGCGGCGTGAAGGCGCTGGAAAAGGTGGTCGCCGAACAGCCGGACATCATCCTGCTAGATGTAATGATGCCAGACATAGACGGCTATGAAGTGACCCGCCGTCTGCGTGCCAATCCTTCGGTCGCTCATATCCCCATCATCATGTTCACGGCCAAGGGCCTGCTGGACGACAAGGTGGCGGGCTTCGAAGCCGGCGCGGATGACTACCTCACCAAGCCCACTCACCCGGCAGAGCTGGTGGCGCACGTTAAGGCGCTGCTAGCCCGTTCCCGTGCCGGAAAGGCCAGCCTGCCCAGCGAGCACGCCCACACCATCGCCTTTTTCGGTGCTAAGGGCGGCGTGGGCACCAGCACCGTCGCCGTCAACGTCGCCGCCGCCTTGGCCCAAAGTGGGCAGGATACTATCCTAGCAGACCTGCAGCCCGGCAGCGGCTCCATCAGCCTGATGCTCAATCTGGCCCAGTCAAAAGGCCTGGCTAGTATCGTCAGCAAGCCTGTGGGCGATCTCAACCAGCGCGCTGTTAGCAGCCAACTCGTCTCTCACCCGAGCGGTATCCGTATCCTCGCTGCCTCGCCCTCACCGCGCGAAGCAGGGCTGGCCACCAACGTCGCCCAGTTCGAAGCTGTCGTCAAAATCCTGAGCGGGATGTGCAAAGCGCTCGTCCTTGACCTAGGCACCGGCCTGTCCGAAGTCAACCGTCGCCTGACCGCGCTGTGCGACCAGTTCGTCATCGTCACCGACCTGACACGCGTGGCACTGCTGCAAACCAAGGCCTTACTCAACGACCTGAACGGCCTGAACGTGGCCCCGGCGCGCATCGAAGTGGTGGCCGTCAACCGGGTAGCCGCTTCCAATCAGACGTCGTGGAGCATCGTCGAGCAAATCCTGGGTCGGCGTGTTTCCCTGGTCGTCACCCCAGCCGCTGACCTGGCGTACCAAGCCGCCGATATAGGAACGCCGATTGTGCTACTCCGACCGGACAGCCTCACCGCCGACCAGTTGCGCAACCTGACCACACAGCTTGTCCAGAAGTTTCGCCAGCCCGCTTAATCCATGAAGCTTTCTGACCTCATCGCACGCGCCGGGCAGTTGCTCCATCAGGCCCAAGCTGTGGTCGTCCTCTCCGGCGCCGGCCTTTCCACCCCCTCTGGCATCCCGGATTTTCGCAGCCCTGGCTCCGGATTGTGGGAGAGGGTTGATCCGTTCGAAGTCGCCTCGCTGACCACCTTTCGCCACCACCCGGAACGTTTCTATCAATGGGTGCGCCCACTAGCCGCGCGCATCCTCGCAGCCAAGCCAAACGCTGCCCATTACACACTCGCCCAACTGGAAGCCACCGGCAAACTGCGTGCCGTCATCACGCAGAACATTGACCGGTTGCATCAGCGCGCCGGCCAGCGCGTGGTCTACGAAATTCACGGCTCTCTGGACACGGCTACCTGCGGCTGTTGCTATCGCCGATTTGAAGCTGCGGAGATGATGTTGGCCTTCATCCAAGAGGGCACACTGCCGCGCTGCCTGCACTGCGGCCTTATCCTCAAACCGGACGTGATTTTGATGGAGGAACAGTTGCCACACCGGGTCTTCGAGCACGCGCGCAATGCAGCCCGCCAGTGCGACCTGATGCTCGTCGTCGGCTCATCACTGGAAGTGATGCCTGCCGCCGGCCTGCCGCTGGAGGCCCTGAACCGAGGGGCGAGACTGATCCTTGTCAACTACGGGGCGACCTATCTGGACGAGCGCGCCGATGTGCTGATTCAGGCCGATGTGGCCGAGGTCCTGCCGCAAATGGCCAAGGCCGCCGGATTAACCGACGCCTGATGGATACCGTCACCGACTACAGCCGGCGGCTAGAGCGGCTCATTGAAATCAGCCGGACGCTGGCTTCCACCCTCGATCATCACCAGCTTTTGCGCAACATTCTCAACGCAGCGATTGAGCTGACCGGCGCAGAAGCTGCCTCGATTATGCTGGCCGACTCAAAGTCGGGCGAATTGCGCTTCGAGGCCACCTCCAACATTGACTCGGCGCAGATGGAAGGCCTGGTCATCCCGGTGGACAGCAGCATCGCCGGCTGGATTTTCACCCACGCCCAACCGTTGATCGTGCCGGACGTCAGCCGCGACCCGCGCTGGAACCCGAACGTGGATAGCCAAGTGGACTTCACCACCCGCTCGATCCTCGGCGTGCCTCTCATCCACCGCAATCAGACTATCGGCGTACTAGAGGCGCTGAACAAGCAGGCCGGCTCCTTCACCGAGGAAGACACGGCTACGCTGCAAACGCTGGCCGCGCAGGCTGCTATCGCCATCACCAACAGCCGCCTCTTCCAGCAGGCCGACCTGATTGCCGAGATCGTCCACGAACTGCGCACGCCGCTGGGCGCCATCATGGCGACCACCCATCTCCTGCAGCGTGCCCAACTCTCCGAAGAGAAACGCGCCGAGCTGCTGCGTACCATCCAGCGCGAGACCGAGCGGCTGACCACCATGACCACCGACTTCCTGGACATGGCCAGGCTGGAGTCCGGGCGGATGCGCTTCCGGCGCGAACCGTTCAACCTGCCGGAGCTGATCGCCGAGTGTCTGGACATCATCCGCCCACAAGCCGCAGCGCACGGCGTGACCATCGAGCTGCATCTCGACCCGGCGGCGGCCACCATCAACAGCGACCGCGGCAAGCTCAAGCAAGTGCTGCTCAATCTGTTGACCAATGCCGTCAAATACAACAAAGAGCATGGACGCATCATCCTCTCCACCGAGGCTACACCGCAGAACATGGTCTGCCGCGTCAGCGTGACAGATACCGGCAAGGGCATCCCGCCGGACTCGCTGACGCAGATCTTCCAGAAGTTTTATCGCGTGCCCGACAGCGAAGGCTACGCCACCGGCACCGGCCTAGGTCTGTCCATCGCGCGCAAAATTGTGGAGCTTTTGGGAGGGGAGATGAACGTCGAGTCGCAAGTAGGCGTGGGCAGCACGTTTTGGTTCACACAGCCGCTAAAGTACACGACGCTGATACCGGCGTAGAAAGTGAAAAGTAGCAAGCAGGGTTTTTCTTCCTTCTTCCTTCACCCCTCTCCCTTCAAAATCCCTGCCAGCGCGTGCAGACCGAGAAGATAACTCCGCCAGCCAAATCCGCGAATTGAGCCGACGCAGACCGGCGCGATGAGCGATTTGTGCCGGAAGTCTTCGCGCGCATCGGTGTTGGTGAGATGCACCTCTACTGTGGGCAGGCCGATCGCCGTAATTGCGTCGCGTAGTGCCACCGAAGTGTAAGTATAACCGCCCGGATTAATCAGCACGCCCGCAGCCCAGATGCGTGCGTCTTGCAGAGCATCAATCAGGTGGCCCTCATGATTGCTCTGGAAGATGTGCACTTCCAACCCAAGCGCTTGCCCCTCCCGCTTCAGGGCATCGTCAATGTCGGCCAGCGTGGCCGAGCCGTAGATATGTGGCTCGCGCAGGCCGAGCAGGTTCAGATTGGGGCCGTGCAGCACCAGAATTTTGGATTGCGAGACTTGTGACTTTGGAGGAGGGGTTCTCGGTGGGCGCTTCGGCATAGTCACTCTCCAACGCTGCATTGCACCATTCGCAATACGCGGTACGCTTCACGGCAAAGTATATACTTCCGCCTCAGCCATCACTCACCGGTGATGCGCCGGAGCGCATCGGCAAGCAGTGCTTCGCTAGCGACAATACCCCAAACCACGTTGCCCGGCGCATGCGGCAGCGCGAACCTGAGCTGGCCAACGACCTTCTTCTTATCAGCGCCCATCGCCGCGCGGATGTTGCACGGGTCGAGGCCGGGCACGCGCGTCGGCAGTCCGTGTCGCGCCAGCACGCACCCGATGCGTTCCGCCAGCCCACGCTCCGCTATACCCATCTCCTCGGCCAGCCAGGCCTCCGCCCACAGACCAACTGCCACGGCCTCGCCGTGCCGCAACCTGAAGCCGGAAGCGGCCTCCACACCATGGCCGATAGTGTGCCCGAGGTTGAGCGTCGCGCGCCGGCCTTTTTCGAACGGGTCAGCCTGCACCACCTCCACCTTGACGCGGATGGCGCGCTCCAGCTGCTCGAGGCTGCCGAAGGTCGTCCCGCGCTCCAGCGCCTCGAACAACTGCGGGTCGCCGATCAGACTGTGCTTAATGACCTCGGCCATCCCTGCGCAATGTTCCTCGCGTGGCAGGGTGCGGAGCATAAGTGGATCGGCAACGACGAGCGCCGGTGGATGAAATGCGCCCACGAGGTTCTTGCCTTGCGGCAGGTCCACGCCGGTCTTGCTGCCCACACTCGCATCCACCATCGCCAGCAACGTCGTGGGCACGTTCACCCAGCGCAGACCGCGCATGAAGGTTGCCGCCGCGAATCCGGTCAAGTCGCCGATGACGCCGCCACCAAAAGCAATGATCAATGAGTGACGATCCAGGCCATGCTGCAAGAACGCGTCGTAGAGCTGGCGGACGGTGTCGAGGGTTTTGTATTGTTCGCCGGCGGGGACGACGACAGACGCCAGTCCATTGACCGACATCCACCTTCCGCCGTCCGCGGTTGCTCGCGCAACGTTCTCATCGGTGACCACCAGCGCCGCGCCGTCCAGGTCGCGTTCGGCGAGCAGTTGCGGCAGCTGCACCAGTAGGCCATAGCCAAGCACAATCTCATGCCGAAAGCCGGGCGTGTCCACGAGCAGCGTGCGCGGCTGCAAGCGCTGCGCAATTTCGTCTACGATTTGGTCGGGCGCGCGCTGCGTGGTATCCAACTGTTCAGGAAACGAGTCGTACAGCGCACGGCGCGCTTCAAGTAGGGCATGGAGTTTTGCGGCGGGGTCATCGCCAGCCAGCAGGGGCCGGTTGCCCTCGCGCTGAAGGCGCTCCAACAGAACGTCCGGCGCGGCGCGCAGGCAGAAGACCACGCTGTTCCGTTCCAGCGCGACGCGGTTGCCGGCGTCGAGCAGCGCGCCGCCGCCAGGCGCAATCACCAGACCGTCGCGCGCGCCAAGCTCTGCACACACTTCAGACTCGACCCGTCGGAAGGCAGCTTCGCCGCGCCGTGCGAACAGCTCAGACATGCTCAGGCCGGTGCGCGCCGCAATGACGGCGTCCACATCCACAAACTCGCGCCCCAGCTTCCGCGCCAGCGCTTCACCGACGGTGGTCTTGCCCGAGCCGGGGGGGCCGTAGAGAACGATGTTCATGGCGTGGCATGACAGGGTGACGGGATACGCAATACGGAATACGGAATACGCAACACGTATCACGTATTTCGTATTACGTGTTCTGCTCCTCCGTTCCCCAAAAGACTGTCGGTTCGTTGCTCATAAGCAGGTCGCTGAGGCAGGCGCGGCGCAGCGCCTCGAAGCGCGGCTTCATTTCGGCGAGCGAGTCGCCGCCGAGTTTTTCCAGCAGTGCATCCGCCAGCACGAAGCAGACCATCGCCTCGCCGATGACGCCGGCGCGCGGCACGGCGCAGAAATCTGAGCGCTCGTATTCCACCGGGCGCGGCTCACCGCTCGCCAAGTCCACCGAGTTCAGCGGCGTGAGTGTGGTCGCGATAGGCTTCATCGCCACGCGCAGCACGATGGGCTGGCCGGTGGTGATGCCGCCCTCCAGTCCTCCGGCTCGATTGGTAGGGCGCAATAAACGGCCGCCGCCTGCGGTCGAGTCTCCATCATCCGCCAGCAGGATTTCGTCATGCACCTGCGTCCCCGTCTTCTTCGCATTCTCGAACGCATCACCGATTTCGACGCCCTTCATGGCATGGATGCTGAGCAGCGCCTGCGCCAGGCGGCCTGAGAGGCGGCGATCCCAATGGACGTGCGAGCCGAGGCCGGGCGGCACGCCGAGCGCCACCACCTCAAACACGCCGCCGAGCGTATCTTTGGCGCGGATGACGGCCTCGATACGGGCGCGCATCGAAGCAGCGGCGGTCTCATCGGGGCAGGCGATGTCGGATTCGAGCGCGCGCGCAACGCGGTCTTCGAGCGGCATGTCCGTCAGGTCGGCGCGCACCCCGCCGATCTCGACGACGTAGCTGCCGACGCGTACACCGAACTCGGCCAGCAGCTTGCGGCAAATGGCGCCGGCAGCGACGCGCGCCGTGGTCTCGCGGGCGGAGGCGCGCTCCAGGCTCATCCGCAGGTCGCTGTGTGCGTACTTCAACGCGCCGGTCAGGTCGGCATGGCCGGGGCGCGGGATGGTCATCGGTGCGATGGCTTTGCCCTTCCATTTGGCGTGGTCGAGGTTCGCCACCTGCACGGCAATCGGCGCGCCGATGGTGACGCCGGCCATCACGCCGCTGAGGATCTGCGCGCTGTCGCGTTCGAGCTTCATGCGCGGGCTGGCGCCGGGATAGGGTTTGCCGCCAGCACTCAGCCCCTGACGCCGCGCCAGGTCGGGATTGATGTCTTCCGCCGAGAGCGGCAACCCGGCGGGCATCCCTTCCAGGATGGTGAGGACGGCAGGGCCATGCGATTCGCCGGCAGTGAGGAAACGGAGGGGCATTTTGGATTTTGGATTGCAGATTTGAGATTGGAGATTTGAGATTGAGACCGTTTACGCAACACGCAATACGGAATACGGAATGCGCACTACGCAAAGCGACTATTCAATTCCGCCTCCGCCGCTGCCCGCATCAGCGCGCGCGGGGCGGGATGGCCCGTCCACAGCTCAAAGGCCAGCGCGCCCTGCTCCACCAGCATGCCGAGGCCGGTGGCGGCGCGCAGCCCGGCGGCCCTGGCCTGCCGCGTCAGGCGCGTCTCAGCAGGATTGTAGACCATGTCGTACACAAATGCGCCGGGCGGGAAGGGAACGCCGTCGAGCCAGGGCGAGCCATCTACGTTCGGCGCCATCCCTAACGGCGTGCAGTTGACGATGAGGGCGCAATCGGCGGCGGCGCGACGGAGGCCGGAGGGGGTGTACTCAAAGATTTCGAGGTGAGAGATTAGAGATTGAAGACGGGATGACTGCTCGCGACGGCGGGCGAGGATGCGAACGGAGGCGCCAACACTCGCGCAGCCGGCGACGGCGGCCCGTGCCGCGCCTCCCGCGCCCAGCACCAGCACTATCTGCCCTGCAATCGCCACGCCGAGCGCGTGCAAATCGGCCAGCCAGCCCGCCGCGTCGGTGTTGTGGCCAATCAACTCCTCCCCTCCCGACTCCCTCTCCCCCTTGGAAGAGGGGGCTGGGGGGTGAGGGCGTTTCACAATAGTATTCACCGCGCCAATGGCCTGCGCGACGGGCGTCAGCCCATCGAGGAACGGGATGACGGCTTCCTTGTACGGCACGGTGACGTTCGCACCGGCATACTCGCTGCCACGTAGCGTAGCCACCGCCTCGCCCAGCCGTGCCGGCTCCACCGGCCAGGCCTCGTAACTCCAGTCGCTCAGGCCAACATGCGCCAGCGTTGCGTTGTGCATCACCGGCGAGAGCGAGTGTGAAAGAGGGTAGCCGAGAAGAGCGAGGCGCATCCTTGGGATCGCTGAAGCGCTGAAGGGAGTGACACCACTGAGTCTGGTCCCTAAGCGCCTTCAGCGCTCCCAGCGTGATCAGTGTCATCAGAGTCTTCAGTGTTCTCAGTGGTTCAATGGTTCAGCGGTTCAACGACTCCAACACCTGAAAATACTCCGGAAACGTCTTGCTGACACAGCGCGGGTTCTCAATCACTACACCCGGCACGCGCAGGCCGATAAGGGCAAAGGCCATCGCCATGCGGTGGTCGTTGTAGGTTCGGATGGTAGCAGGTTGCAGACGACTGGCCGGATATATTTTCAAGCCGTCAGGATATTCCTCTACGCTCACGCCGAGGCGGCGCAGCTCGGCACACATCGCCGCCACGCGATCGGTCTCTTTGACGCGGGCCGAGGCGATGCCGCGAATAGTGGTGGGCGTGCAGGCGAACGGCGCAATGGCCGCCAGCGTCTGCGCCGTATCCGGGATGTCACGCAAGTCCACCTCCACGCCGCGCAGCGAGTCGGTGCCGGTCACGGCGATCCCGTTTCCATCCTCGGTCACCGTGCAGCCCATCCGCGCCAGCACGTCCAGGAAGGCCACGTCGCCCTGTTTTGAGCGGCGTGAGATGTTCGCGACGCGCACCGTCCCACCACAGAGCGCGGGCGCGGCAAAGAAATACGAGGCCGCCGAGGCATCGCTCTCGATAACGTACTCAGACTGCGTGTGGTAGCGCTGAGGTTGAACGTGAAAGGTTTGCAGGTCGGTGTGTTCGACATGAACGCCGAAGTCGCACATCAGCGCGAGCGTCATCTCCACGTACGGCTTCGAGTTCAGCTCGCCGACGACTGCAATTTCCAGCGGGCCACGCGCATAGGGCGCGACCATCAGCAGGCCAGAGAGGAATTGGCTAGAGATGTTGCCCGCGACGGTCGTCTTGCCGCCGGGCAGGCCATTGGCATACACAACGAGCGGCGGGCAGGCGCGGGCGAGATCGGAGATTGGAGATTGAGGCTCAATGTTGACGCCGAGCTGGCGCAAAGCGAGGAGCAAATCGCCGATGGGGCGCTCTCGCATCCGGGCGTCGCCGTCCAGCACGTACTCGCCCTGCCCGAGCGCGAGGAGCGCCGTGAGAAAACGCGCCGCCGTGCCGACGTTGCCCACGAACAACTCGGCGCGCGCAGCAGGGATGCGCCCGCCGAGGCCGTGGACGACAACGACGAACGGCTGACTGCTGACCACCGGCCGCTGCTCAATCGAGAAGCCGAGGCGTTGAAGCGACTCGATAAAACGTTGCGTGTCGTCGGCGAAGAGCGCGTTGCGGAGCGTGGTTACGCCATCGGCGAGGGCGGCCAGCAGCAGCGCGCGGTTGGTGAGGCTTTTAGAGCCAGGGACGCGGACGCGGGCGTTGAGGGGCGAGGCGATGGGGGTGACGGGATAGAGATTGGAGATGAGAGAGGGGGCGGGCGTCATTTGAATAGCTCGGCGCGTTTGGCCTGCGCCGGCGCCAGCGCCGCCCGGATCACGTCAGCTTCGCCGGATTCGATAGCCGCGACCAGCATGTCCAGTTCCCGACGATAGGCAGCCAGCGCGCGCAGCACGGCCTCACGGTTGGTCAGCAGAATGTCGATCATCATCGTCAGGTCGCTGGCCGCCAGGCGCGAGCTATCACGGAAGCCGGTGGAGGCCAGCACCCAGGCCTGCTCATCGTCCTGTGCCAGCACGGTGCGCATCAGGGCGACTGCGGCGGCGTACGGCAGGTGACTGACGAGAGCGGCCAGCGTATCGTGGCGTTCGGCGGAAAGCATGATCGGCTTTGCTCCAATCACTTGAATGATTTCGTAGGTCAGACCCAGAGCGCGCACGGAGGAGAAGCCAGGCGCGCACAACACAAAGGGCTTCTCGCGGAAGAGCTGCGCCTCGGCCTGCTCCAGGCCGTTCGTTTCCTTGCCACACATCGGGTGCCCGCCCACCGGCTCGAAGCGCGGCGGCAAGTCGGCCATCACCTGCACAATCCGCGCCTTGGTCGAGCCGAGGTCGAGCACCGCCGTCTGGCGCGACGGATAAAAGGCACAGGATGCCAGATACTCCAACTGCGCCAAGATGGTGCGCACCGGCGTCGCCAGGATGAGCACGTCGCAGTCGTGGGCGCTATCGAAGTCTGCGATTCGATCTACCACCCGCCGTTCGAGCGCCGTTCGCCGCACCGCCTCATCGGCGTCGCATCCGATCAACGCGCGGCAATGACCGCGCAGAGCCAGTGCCAGCGAGCCACCCATCAGCCCCAGGCCGACGATGGCAACCTCGCAATTGGCCAAGGTCTGCGGCGGCTTTCTCTGGCGCGTTCCTGGGGTCAGCACCATGCGGGCATTATAACCGCCGGAGGCTGCCTGTGTGGAGCCTTACACGGTACGGTTCACCGCCTCCGCAATTCTGCGAACTTCGCGCACCAGCTGGGCGAACTTCTCCGGCTTGAGCGACTGCGCGCCATCGGACAGGGCTTCGACCGGATTGGGATGCACCTCGACGAGCAGGCCGTCGGCCCCGGCGGCGATGGCGGCGCGCGCTACGGGAATGACGTACTCCCATTTGCCGGTGCCGTGACTGGGGTCGAGAAGCACCGGCAGATGCGTCAGTTGTTTGATGACGGGGATGGCGTTGATATCGGTAGTGTTGCGCGTGTACCTCTCGAAGGTGCGGATGCCGCGCTCGCAGAGCATAACGCGAGAGTTGCCGCCGGCCAGGATGTATTCTGCGGACATGAGCAGCTCCTCAATAGTAGACATCATGCCGCGCTTGAGGAGGACGGGTTTATCGGCCTTGCCCGCCGCCCGAAGCAGGTCGTAGTTCTGCATGTTGCGCGCGCCGATCTGGATGACGTCGGCGTAGCGTGCCACTAACGTCACCTGTTCCTCAGACATCGCTTCGGTGACAATGGGCAAACCGGTCATATCGCGGGCCTCGGCCAGATATTGCAGGCCCTCCTCGCCCAGGCCCTGAAAGCTGTACGGCGAGGTGCGCGGCTTGAAGGCTCCGCCACGCAGCGCCGTCGCGCCAGCCTCCTTCACGGCCAGCGCCGTCTCCAGAATCTGCGAGCGGCTCTCCACTGAGCACGGCCCGGCAATCACCACCAGCCGCGGCCCGCCCACCTTTATGCCGTCCAGCGACACAAGCGTATCCGCCGGATGCATCTCGCGCGAGGCCAGCTTGAAGGGCTTGAGGATGGGCACCGTCTTCTCGACGCCGTCGAGCGCCTCGAACTGCTCACGGTCAATTGGCCGATCGTCGCCGATGACACCGATGACGGTGCGCTCCTCGCCCTTGATCAGGCTGGCACGATAGCCGACGGCCTCGACGCGCGCCACGACGGCGGCGATCTGCGCGGCGGTGGCCTGATGTTGCATGACGATGATCATGTTGGATTTCTGATTTGTGATTTTGGATTGCGGATTTCAGACTTAGGTCATGCCAATCTGTTGTCCGCAATCTCAGATCACAAATCAGCCACTTGATGGCGGCTGCCAAGCTCCGCCGCAGTGCGATCGGGCCGCAGCTGTGCGGCAGCGTGCAGATAAATGTGCCGGATTTCTTCCGGGCGCTTCTCGGTGTTCCAATGGATGAGCACACGCAAGACAACGCGACAGGCTGCCGGGCACGTTCATCTCTTGCTGACACATGAGTGCGGTGCGGTGTCGCGCCAGCCCAGCTCGCGCGCAGCCAGCGCCGAGCAAACCGCGTCCAGTTCAGGCGTAGCGGTGAAGGTCACGCTGGCCACATCGGCTGGGTCTATACCGTTTGCGGAGATCAGTATCTCCAATAGCTCGCGCGCCGCCGCCAAGATGGCCTCGCGGGTGTTGGCCTCGACCACGATCGCGCCGCGGACGCCTCGGACGATCACCGGTTCTGTCCTTGCTCCCAGCCCCTCTGCCACGGCAAGAGGGGCGCGGGAAAACAAAAAAACCGCGAAGCGGTTGCTTCGCGGTTAAGTGTGTGTCATCACACCGACTCCGGCTCTACTCAAACGAAAGCAACCGCTGAAGAGCGGCTAAAGTAGAACCGAAAGTAAAAGCGCGACCCGGAATTCATTGCGCTGAAGATAGCATATTTTTGCGCGGCAAGTCAAGCAACAATTTGCCCGCCTCCTCGCATGTTGGTTTTGCGTTGACTCCCCTGCCCCGCTCGTGCTACACTCGCGCTAATGTCCAACCGCACCCGTACTACCACCTTTCGTCCTAACTGACTCGGTGTGTCGGTACGGCTTGCCCGCCTTTCAGCCCCGGCCACCCGCCGGTTTTTTTTTGCGAATTAACGAAACATCATGCCTGCTTCGCCCGACACGCCCGCCTACAACGTGCCCGCCACCCACCTCATCCCCGTCGGCGATTACCTGCGCGCGCTGGCCCCCATCCCGCCCTCGCGCATGTTCCTAATCAACAAGAGCCTGGCGGTTTATAAGCAAAACCATCCGCAGGAGCAGGTGTTCGACGCCTCGCAGGGCGACGGCGGCGCAAGCCTGCCGGGCGTGCCACGCGAAATCCTGGAACGCGCCGCCCAAATGCAGATCGAGCACGGCACCGCTTACGACATGCCCTTCGGCACAGAGGCCTACCGCCGGGCCGTGGTCGAGAAGTATTGGAAGCTGGACGCGGCCACCGGGCTGGGGCCGGCCAACGTGCTCGGCGTGCAGGGCGGGCGCGACGGTCTGGTGAAGGCCTATCAGGCGATGCTGGCCCTCGGCCACGGGCGACTGGGTGACTTGGTCATCGTCAGCCGCATGCCGTGGATCAGCTACAACTGGGGGCCGTACGGTGTGGGCGCAAACGTGCTGCTCGCGCCGGGCCGACCCGAAGAGGGCTGGGCCTACTCGGAGGACGCGCTGCGCGAGTGCGTGGCCTTCGCCGCGCGTGACGGGCGCAAGGTCGCCGGCCTGATCATCACCAACCCCGATAACCCCACCGGCCTGACCATCAGCGTGGAAAAGCAGGTAGCGCTGGCCAAGGCGGCGCTGGCGGCGGGCGTGGCTTTCGTGCTGTTCGACTGGATGTACCACTACGTCACCGACGAGCAGCCGATGGACCTGAACACCTTTATCCAGCACTTCGAGCCGGCAGAGCGCCAACGGCTGATGTTTTTGGACGGCATCACCAAGTCGCTGGGCGCCAGCAACATCCGCAACTGCCATCTGATCGCCTCGGAGGAGGTGGTGAAGTTCATCGTCGCCCGCGCCTCACATGCCGTGATGCCCAGCTACTTCTCCCTGGCAGTGGCACAGGCGGCGTACGAGATGGGCTATGCACAGGCGGCGCGCGGAATCATCGAGCCGACCAACGCCAGCCGCAAGCTGCTCAAGGATTTCCTGGTCGAGCACAACTTCCAGCACATCCTCGGCAAGGGCTACTACGCCTTCATCCACGTGGGGAAATGGCTCAAGGCAAAAGGGTGGAAAGACACCGAGCCGCTCGGCCGGTATCTGGCGGAGCAGCACGGCCTGGCCGTCGTGCCGGGCATCTACTTCTCCGAGTACGGCGCAGAGTGGATTCGTTTCTCTTACGCCACGCCGCCGGAGCGCACCCTGGGCGCAGCCAGGCGCCTGGTGGAGGGATTGAGCGCGTTGACAAGTTGAAAGGTTGCAAGTTGAAGGTTGGAAACCAGAGGGAGATTTGAGATTTGAGATTTGAGAACACGTGACCTGCAATCTATCCCTGATTTCCCTCCTTTCCCTTGCTTCCTTATAGGCCCTATGCTCGTCACCGCCATTGACCACATCTATCTCACTGCCCCGAGCGGCAGCGAGGACAAAATCCGCGAGTTCTACGGCGAGGTGCTTGGGCTGAACGAGATTCCGAAGCCCCCGCAGCTCGCCGATCGCGACGGCCTCTGGTTCGACTGCGGCAACCTGCAGCTGCACATCGGCACGGAGGCGGCGCCGGGCAACGCCTACTCCAGCCGACACATCGCCTTCCGGGTCTCCGACCTCGATGCCGTGCGCGCCACGCTCACCGACAACGGTTATGCGATCGAAGAAGACTCTGCGCCGCTCGAAGGCCGGCGGCATTTCTACTGCCGCGACCCGCTGGGCAACCGGATCGAGTTTGTGGAGACGATTGAAGAAAAGAGACTGAAGACCGGCGACTGGATGACGAAGCCTGAACTGCTGCAAGAATACGAGATAGCAGACGGCGATATTGAGCGCGTGGCCGTAAGCACGGATGGCCGGTGGCTGGCAGTCGGAACATCGGTGGAGGACGACTCTGGAGAAACGGCCAGCATCCGCATCTGGCGCTTTGGGCAGGCCGACAGCCCCGAGGTCGAGATCGAGATGGCGGCTTCGGTCTGGGAGATGGCCTTCTCGCCCAACGGCCGGGAGTTCGCGGCGCTCTCGGCGGACGGCAGCCTGGAGACCTGGCGCATCGGCGACTTCGAGAGCGAACAGTTCACCGAGTTGCCCGAAGGCTCGGAGGGATTGGCCTACTCTCACGACGGCGGCCTGCTGGCCGTCGGCGCAGGCGACCGCGTCAAAGTCTTCCGGCCCGGCCTGGACGAGTTGCAGACCATCCGCCCCGGCCTCGGCACAATCCACGCGCTGGCCTTCGACGCGCAGAACACGCTGGCCGTGTCCGGCGAGGCGGCGCGCATTCAGCTCTGGCAGGTTCGTCCGGTGCAGCTCTCTTCATGGGAAGTGCTCGGCCACGAGGCGCCGGCGGCGCAGTTATGCTTCAACCCCGTGCAGCCGCTGCTGGCCGCGCTCACCAGGGACGGCGATGTGCTGCTCTGGGACATCAACACCGGCCCGGAAGACCCGCAGCTGGTCAGTGATATGGGCGATGCCAACGCGCTGGCCTTCAGCCCGGAGGGCAGCCTGCTGGCCTACGGCGGCGACGACGCGCGCGTGACGCTATGGGACTGGAGCGCGCAGCAGGCCGTGGCGCACATTGAGGCCCACGCCGCCGTGCTCACCCTGACCTTCTCGCCGGACGGCGCGCACCTGATCGCCGGCTGCGACGATGGGCGGGTTCGCGTCTGGAAAGTTCGTTGAGGTTTCAGCCTCGAATGACGCGAATCGGCGCGAAAGGAGTAACGGCTCAGGCAATACCTTCAAGCCGTTGAAAAGAATCTACAGATGTCACGCATGATCACAGATTTTCTCTGCGATAAGCTGTGCAATCTACGGATAAATCAGAACGGCTGGGCAGTTAGCGAAAGGAAACTTTTTCTTTCAGACCTATTCGTGACCATTCGTTCCCATTCGTGTTCATTCGTGTTCCCTCGCTCTCATTCGTGACCATTCGTTCCCATTCGTGTTCATTCGTGTTCCCTCGCTCTCATTCGTGACCATTCGTTCCCATTCGTGTTCATTCGTGTTCCCTCGCTCTCATTCGTGACCATTCGCTCTAATTCGTGTCCATTCGTGTTCACACACGCTCATCATCAACGAATCGCCGGAGCTTGATGAATGTCATTCTCACCCTCCAAGTTCGCCGAAAAATATCTGCTCGCCCATGAGGCCGCGCTTGGCAGCAAGTTCCGCAGCGGCACCTCCGGCTTTGAGATCGAATTGAACATCCTCGACGAGGACTTCCGCCCCGTACTGACGGTGGGCAGCGGGCCAGACCAGCAGAGCTTCATTGACTATCTGCTCGAACACGAAATCCCGGCCTGGCTGAGCGACCGCGCCCAGCGCGAGGTCTTCCACTGGATGATCGAGTGGGCGACCAAACCCTATTACTCCGCAACGGGCGCGGTCTACGAGCAGCGCCTGCTGGAGGCCGCCCT
>JANWXR010000190.1 GCA_025057205.1 Anaerolineales bacterium
GCCGGATGGCCTACGCTGGGGGCCGGCGGAGCGCGTGCCCGGCACCGGAATCTGGAAGGACTTCGAGCGCCCGTGTGCACCGCATGAACGAATCAATCCGTTCCCGCTCTTGCCCGACCTGTATGCCTGTCTGGCCGGAGCGCCGCCGGGGTTGTGGGTGGAGGGCGACCGGCTGTACGTGTTCGTAGGGATGGGCAAAAGCCCGGCGAACCTGGGCTGCTTCACCGGGCTGCGGGCGGAAGGCGCGCGGGCGATGCAGCCGTGCAGCGCCAACCCGCTGTTCACCGGCGCCGCAGTCTATGGCCGCACCGACACCATCAGTGCGGAGATGAACCCCTACTTCGACTTTCACATCATCTCTTCGGCGGATGTGCTAAAGGTGGGCGAGCGCTATTATCTGGTCTATGAAGGGATGCGGGGCACGAATCAGTTTGCCCTGGGCCTGGCGCGTAGTGTGGGGCCGGAGATCAACGGGCCGTGGGAGAAGTATCCCGGCAACCCCATCCTGATGGACTTGCCCGGCAACATCGGCGTCGGCCACGGCGACCTGATTGTGCTGGACGGCGCCACGTACCTGTACACGACGACGAGCAGCACGACGCGGGGGCGGTATGTGCTGGTGTGGAAATGAAGCCCAGGTTGGAGATTGAAGATTGAAGACTGAAGATTGAAGACTGAAGACTGAAGACGGGACGTGCTGCCCTCAGCTTGTGATTTTCAACCTGCGACCTTCAACCAGTCCCTCTGCATCACCAGCGCATCGTCTTCCAGGATCGGGCTTTCGCACAGGATGCGGCCCGCGCATTTGAAGTCGCGCAGCGCGCGGAACAGGTCTTTGTACTTCAGGTCGGCCTCGGCCAACGCCAGGTGGTGTTTTTCACCCTTCGGGCCGTAGGCGATGCCGGAGAGGTGGATGTGCAGGCGTTTGAGCGCGCCCGCGCCCAGCCGCTTCTTCACCAGCGTCAGCATGGCCGTCCACTCTGCGTAACTGTTGGCCGAGCCGTCGCCGGGGCGCGCGTGCAGGTGGGCAAAGTCCAGGCAAGGCAGCACGCCCTCGATCTCCGCTGCCAGCGCCAGCGTGTCTTCCAGCGAGCCGAGCATGGCGCTCTTGCCCATCGTCTCCGGGCGCAGGATGACGGGGTTGCCGTTGGCGCGCAGTTCCTTCACGCAGTCGCGCAGGCGCGGCACGGCCACCCGCAGCACTTCCTTCGGATCACGGCCAAAGTACGAGCCGGGATGAAAGACGATGTCCGTCGCGCCGGCCAGATGGCCGTAGTGGGCGGCGTCCATTAGACGCTTGCGGCTTTTGGGCCACTCGTCCGCCGAAGCGTTCAGGTTGATGAAATACGGCGCATGGACGGAGAGGGCGACGTTGTGCTGCGCGCCGGCGGCCTTGATCTCGGCGCATTTGGCTTCGGTGATGCGCACGCTTTGCACCCAGGCCAGCTCCATTGCGTTCAGGCCCAGTTCCGCCGTGCGTTGGATGCCGCCGACCGTGCCGCCGGGCTTCTTGGCAGTGGAGAGCGGCGTGCCGACGGTGCCGAAGAGGAAGGAGGGTTTCTTTTGCATGAGGCCTTGTCTGTTGTTGAGTGGTGAAGATTGTCAACGTAAAAGCGCGAAGGCGCAAGAGTGCAGGGTTGATAACGCAAGGGCGCAAAAGCGCAAGGACGTAAGGTGGCTAACGCAAAGGCGCAAGGGCGCGAAGACGTTGGCTCATGCCGCGAAGTCGCTCGTAAGCTGAGGAAGCTTGGCTGCGGTGAAGCGGCTGGGCCTGGCATGAGAGGCGTTTGAAAGTGCCTGACCCTCGAGGGGCTTATTAGACCTCTGCCAGCGCCTGCGCCAGGTCGTCCATCAAATCCTGTTTGTTCTCCAGCCCGACCGAAAGTCGAATCAGGCCCGGCGCCACTTCCAACGGCGAACCTTGCGTCGAGCCGTGCGTCATCGCCGCCGGCAGCTCGATGAGCGACTCGACTCCACCGAGCGACTCGGCCAGCGCAAAGAGCTTCGTGCGTGCCACCAGCGCTCTCGTCGCCGCGGCGTCGCCCCGGATGAAAAACGAAATCATGCCGCCGCCGTTGCGCATTTGCCGCTTCGCGACGGCGTGCTGCGGGTGCGTGTCCAGTCCGGGGTAGATGACTTCGGCCACTTTGGGATGATCGGCCAGGAACTGTGCGACGGCCAGCGCGTTCTCGCCGTGCCGCTCCATGCGCACGGGCAGGGTCTTGATGCCGCGCAGCACGAGGAAGCAGTCGAGCGGCCCCGGCACTGCGCCCGCCGCGTTCTGTAAAAACTTCAGTTGCTCGTGCATGGCTTCGTCGCGGGTCACCAGCGCGCCACCCACCACGTCGGAGTGACCGCCCAGATACTTCGTCGTGCTGTGGATGACTACGTCCGCGCCGAGCGTCAACGGCTGCTGTAAGTATGGCGTAGCGAAGGTGTTATCCACCACTACCCTGATGCGTGGATTGTGGGCGTGGGCGATCTCGGCCACGGCGTGGATGTCCACCACCTTCAGGCGCGGGTTGGTCGGCGTCTCGATCCATACCCAGCGGGTGTTAGGCCGCAGACCCTCCCGAACGGCCTGAAGGTCGGTCAGCTCGGCATAGGAGAACTCGATGCCGTATTTCTTGTACTGCTTGTCGAAGAGGCGGAAGGTGCCGCCGTACACGTCGTTGCTGGCCAGCACATGGTCGCCGGGATTGAGCAGCTTGCAGAGCGTGTCAATAGCGGCCATGCCGGAGGCGAAGGCCAGCCCGAACGGAGCGCCCTCCAGCGCGGCCAGGCAGGCCTCCAGCGCCGTGCGGGTCGGGTTGCCGGTGCGCGCGTACTCGTAACCCTTGTGCTCGCCCACGCCGCTCTGCACGAAGGTCGAGGTCTGATAGATCGGCGTCATCACGGCGCCCGTGGTTGGGTCGGGTTCCTGTCCGGCGTGGATGGCGAGAGTTTCAAAGTGGTGGGGCATGGTGGAGATTGGGGATTGGAGATTGAAGACTGAAGATTGAAGACTGATGATGCCCGCAAATTGTCAATCAGAAATCAAAAATCAGCAATCCGCAATAGGCCATCAGCCATCGGCTACCGAAAGGTATAATCCCCGGCATGGCTGAACTTCGCTTCTATGAAGACCCCGAGGATATCCCCATCCCCCTGCCGCGCAACGAGATGCGCTTTGACGACGTGAGCGTGCAGCCCTACGCCGATGGCCGGCGCGTGAGGCTCAAGTTCAAATTCCCGCCGTTCGCGGAGCGCCCCAGCGTGGATGCTTGGGTGACCAACGCCGAAGGCCACGTCGTGGCCAGCATGAGTCTGATCGAGGCCATCGAGCAGGATTTCGAGTTCACGTTGCATCTGCGCGGGCCGGAGCCGCGCGGCGACCATACCTTGCACCTGACGCTCTACTATCCGCTCAGCGACGAGCGGCCCGACGAGAAGCAATTGGTGGACGAGCGTACCGTCCC
>JANWXR010000191.1 GCA_025057205.1 Anaerolineales bacterium
AGAGAACGATGAGTCGGCCACTGCGCCGGCGGCTCAACTGATTGTGATTCGCCTGGTTCATGATGTGTGCACAATCAGCCTGGACTCTTCCGGCGAGCTGCTGCACCGGCGCGGCTACCGGCTGGCGACGGCCAAGGCGCCGCTGCGCGAGACGCTGGCTGCCGGCGTGCTGCTGGCCTCCGGCTGGACGCCCGACCGGCCGTTACTCGACCCGTTTTGCGGTTCCGGCACACTGCCGATTGAAGCGGCGCTGCTGGCGCTGGCCATCGCGCCCGGCTACGCGCGCGACTTCGCCTTCCGCTACTGGCCGGGCTACGATGCCGCGCTGTTCGACTCTCTGCGTGCACAATCTCACGCTCCTGCCCCTGTAGCTTTGCGAATCAGCGGCTCAGACCGGGACGCCGGCGCGATTGAAGCAGCGCGCGCCAACGCGGAACGGGCCGGCGTCGCCGCTTCGGTCGAGTTCGTTCAGCGCTCGGTCTCGGCCATCACGCCGCCCGCCGATTCGGGCTGGGTCGTGACCAATCCACCCTACGGCCTGCGCGTCAGCCAGAACCGTGACCTGCGCGACCTGTACGCCGCTTTTGGCAAGGTGTTACGGGAGCGCTTTCGCGGCTGGCAGGTAGCCTTTCTCTGCCCGGACGCAGCGCTGGCACGCCACACCGGACTGGCATTCTCCGGCCCGCCGCTCTCGTTCGTCCATGGCGGGCTGACGGTGAAGCTGTGGCGAGGCCGCGTTCCGGCGATATAAAATTGGCGTCATTCAACCTACTGAGGAGAAAACCACAATGCCAAAACTGACCATCAACGACCGAACCGTCGAAGTTGAGGCCGGGACGCGCCTGGTGCTGGCGATTAAGAACGCCGGCGTGAACATCGGCCACCGCTGCGGCGGCAACGCCAAGTGCACCACCTGCCGCGTGGAATTCATTTCAGGTGAGCCGGAGACGATGACCAAGGCCGAACACTTCCGGCTGAACGATCGCGGCCTGTTCGGGCAGGTGCGGCTCTCCTGTCAAATCGTCTGTGACCGCGATATGAGCGTGCGCCCCTTGATGACTGCCGAGAACATGCCCCAATGGAACGGCGATACCGGCCCGGCACCCGCTCCTACCGTCACGCCTGAAGCTGAGTGGTTTCCGATTGAGTCATTGGCTCATTGAGACATTGATCCAAGCGTTACCTACAATGTGAGCACTGAAAACACTGAGACCACGTGAGCGTTCTGTTCAGCGTCCTCAGTGACTCTCGGTTCGCTCATTTTCAAGGTGGATTTGAGGAATGGCCGGCCGGCGTGGAATACAGGCTTGCGGGGAGGTTCAGCAAAGTCAAGAGGTGCAGCTGGAGTTTGGATAAGGAGGTGATATGGCGATAGCTCTGTTCTCCCAGCCTGCACGCAGACCAGGGAAATGTCTTTGAGCGCCAGGAGCATGGGTTCGTTGGTCGGGCGCAGGGTGATGTGCGTCGGATTGCCGGCATACAAGCCGCGCAGACCTTTGCTACTTTGCGCCAGCTGGCGGCGGACGATGTGCTCGATCAAGGTCAAGACGCGCAAGCCAAGCGACAGCGAGCGCGTCAAGCCGGTGGCGCGCCGGTCATCTTGCAGATACATCGGGGGCAGGGACAAGGGCTTGCCTTTCAACCGCCCGAAATTGCGTTCGATTAAGTATTCTTCGCGGTAGGCCAGCACGGCCTGGGCTGGGGATGCGAGCTATCCACCATCCGCTATTTGCCATCTGCTATCGGCTATCCGTCATCTGCCCATTGTATCGTGGAAGCGAGAAGAAGAAGGTCGTGCCTTTGCCGGGCTTGCTCTCCACCCAGATGCGCCCGCCGTGCGCCTCGACAACAGCTTTGGCAAGGAACAGGCCCAGGCCGGTGCCCTTGACGCGCTTGGTCAGCTCGGATTCGCCGCGATAGAAGCGGTCGAAGACGCGCGGCAGGTCGGCAGCCGCGATACCTGGCCCTTCATCGCTGACGCTGATGATGACCCGCTCTGGCTCGACTCGTCCGCGCACAGTGACCGCCCCGCCGCCCGGCGCGTACTTGATGGCGTTCGAGAGCAGGTTGCTCAACACCTGCGTCAGTCGCTCCTCGTCGCCGAGCACGGGGGGGAAGTTGTCCGGGAACTCGACCGAGAGCGTGTGTTTGGTGGTCTGCGTTTTGAACTTTTCCACCAGCCGGGCGGCCAGTGCATCCAGCGCCACCTCGCTGCGGTTCAGCTTCAGCGCGCCGGCTTGCAGGCGCGAAGCGTCCAGCAGTTTTTCGATCAGTTCGGTCAGACGATCGGCCTCCTCGGTGATCACGGCCAGGCTTTCCTGTACGGTGGCTGCATCCCATTTGGCGTCCTCGCGCTGCAGCGTCTCAGCGTAGCCCTTGATCAGAGCCACCGGCGTCTTCAGCTCGTGGCTGATGATGCTGATGAAGGTGCTCTTGAGTTCCTCGGCCTCACGGAATTTGGTGATGTCATGCACGTCCACGATGATATTGACCAGCCGCCCTTCGCGGTCGAAGATGGGCGCGTAGCTGACGCCTGCCGGGGTTAGGCCGCCGTCGCGGCGCAGCAGGTCGCCCTCCACATACAGCGGCGCGCTGTGCTCGTCGAGCGGCCAGCCGTTGGCCTCGGCCTCGGCCAGCGTCGGCCCCGGCTCGCGCCACGCCCAGCGGATGACCTCGTCGTGGTCGCGGCCAATGGCCTCCGCCGGCGTCCAGCCGGTGAGCTTGATCATGGCGCGATTGAAGCGCTCGATGCGGTGTGAGGGTGTGAGCAACAGGATGCCGTCGGCGTAGCCGTCGAGCACGGCGTCCAGGCGGCGTTTTTCCCATGAGACCTGCTGGTAGAGCTTGGCGTTCTGAACGGCGATGGCGGCCTGGATGGCGAAGGAGGAGAGCAGGGCGCGGTCGTTGGCGGTGAAGGCGCTGGCGTAGCTGCGAAAGATGAAGATGAGGCCGACGACTTCGTTGCGCACGATCATCGGCAGGCCGACGCCATGCAGCAGGCCGAGCGTAGAGACTTCGGCGATGGCTTGCAGGCGGCGGTTGATCTCCGGCAGGGCAAAGCGTTGCGGGTCGCCGTGCTCTGGTACGTCGGCCAGCAGTTCGTCGAAGTAGGCAATGTAAGCGTCTGGGATACCGTAGTAGGCGCGGACGTGCCAGCGGATGGATGCGCCTGTGCCGTCTTCGCGCAGTGCAATCAGCCCGGCCTGCCCGGCCAGCAGCTCCGCGGCGCTTTGCAGGATGCGGCGCAGGACGGTGGCGAAATCCAGCTCCTGGGTGATGGCGCGCGAGATTTCTAGCAGGTAATCGCGCTGGCGGACGCGAAAATCGGGCAGCATCGGGCGAAGTATAGCACTGTGGCTCCGGCGAGCGCGAACCGTTGCAGAAGGCTCCCACGCTCAAATCCCGGTAAGAAATTCACCGACCGTGGCCGGCACCGACTGCCCAGACGGGCCAAAG
>JANWXR010000192.1 GCA_025057205.1 Anaerolineales bacterium
CGGCCCCCCCCCCCGCCCGCCGGCCGGCCCCCGCCCCGCCGGGCCGCCCCACGAATGGACACGAATGGGGGCGAATGGGCACGAATGGGGGGACACGAATAGACACGAATGGGGGGACACGAATGAGCACAAAAAACTTGCGCGCTCTTCGTGCCCTTCGTTCCTTGTGTCCTTCGTGCTCTTCGTGTGACTTCGTGGACTCCTTCGGTTGTGGTCGGGGGGCGCGCTATGGGGCTTGAGTCGTGGCGGTTGCAACAGAACACGCCGCGAGCACATCTTTGAGCGGGGTGGTGGCGAGGATTTTTGGGGGCGGCTGGTCGAAGTCGTCGGGCCAGCGCACCAAGCGGATTTCGCCATCGGCCAGCTCGAGGCCGGTAATGTCGCCGTCTAGGTAACAGCAGCAGCCGGTGTTGAAGTAGCAGGGCTTCGTCATGGTCGCCGTCTCGCCTTCGGGGCCGGGCGCGTTGAAGTCCTGCGCGCGCGTCCATTCCAGCTCGGCGGGCAGATGGGCGTGGCGGCGCTGAGTCGCTCCAGCTGCTCGGAGCGCGTCTGCGACTTGAAGATGGGGCGATGTGTGTGCCCGGCGATGAGCACCACGCCGCGCTGGGCGATGCGGATGCAGGTGTGCGTCGCTGTTGGGCAAAGCCCGGGCCAGACGCGGGGCCAGATACGCGCCGCGTGCATCCATCGCGGCGATGAAGGGGGTCGGTGCGTTCCATCGCCCGATGCCAGTCTGGATTGCCTTGCTGATTGCTCCAGCCGAACGGGCGGCCCGTTTGCAGCACGGTCAGAATCTACCGGCAGATGGGGCGGTCCTTGAGCGAGGCAAAGTAGGGGACGAGGCTGCCGGGCGCATCGGCTACCAGGTGCTCACGTGCCAGGTCGGTCAGCGTGAAGATGGCGCCGTTGCGCTGCACCAGACCGAGCGCGACGAACAGCGTGAGCATCACGTCTGCCGGGCGTGCGGCCAGGTCGAGGCCGAGGCACAGGTTGGGCAGGTCGCACGGGTTGCGCGCCAGCCGCGTGAACAGGTCGCGGTGGCTGACTGCCGTGATGAGCAGGTCGTCGGCATAGACGCCGTCGCGGCGTTCGAGCAGCGGGGTGGGGTCGGTGCTGAAGTCGGGCAGAAGCATAGTGGCGCGATTATACGCGGCAAGAAAAGAGCCGCCACGTTGGGTGACGGTTCACACGGACACGAAGTGGGTCAAGCAATGAACTTGTCTCGTAAGCGTTCCGTTGGGAGTGTCCAGCGGCCAATTTTCAGCGGATTGTCAAGCTGAAAAACGGATGGAGGGCCGCGCATATCCGCTTTTCCGCTTCATCTTTGTTGGAAAGATACGATTGTCTGAAAGGTCACACTATCTTTGTGAAGAGTTGAGTGACGCTTCGACATCGGGCGTCACAGGGCAATTCCTTCATGGCGGACGTTGCGCAGGAACGGGCTTTGGCCGCTGGCATAGTCCTCGCAAGAGACAAATGTGCGCGAGATGACCAGGTCGTGGGCCAGCGATAGACGCGCCACGACCTCCGACGTGCGCGGGATCAGGCTGGCGTAATCCACCGGGCCGTTGATCACGACGAGCACATCCACATCCGAGTCGGGCTGCGCCTCGCCGCGCGCGCGCGAACCGAACAGGATCAGCCGGTCCAACTGCGGGCCGAGAACTCTGGATAGCTCGGTCCGTAGCTCGGCCAGGACTTGAAGGACTCGCTCGTCTGCAATGCGCTCCTGAGACATCGGGCTGTTCCGCTTACCGCCGGCGGCGTTTCTTCTTTCCGCTGCCCTGGCTCTGGCTACCCGCCGTTGCGCCGACCGGCGCGGTTTCCACCGCCGGGCCGCCGTTGGTTGCGGGCGCGGGCTGCGGCTGAGCGGCGCGGACCGGCGCGGCCTGCGGCTGCAGGATCTCTGGGCGCGGGCGCAGCAACAGCGCGCGAGAGACCACGCCGGCGCGGATGTTGGCCAGCAGCTCGTTCCACATCTCCGTCGCTCTGGACTTGTACGCCACCAGCGGGTCGCGCTGGGCGTAGGCCTCCAGGCCGATACTGGTGCGCAGCGCCTCGACCGAGGTCAGGTATTCCACCCACAGGCTGCCAATGGTTTGCAACATGAGCTGGCGCAGGATGTTGGTGAGGGCGCGGCGGCCCAGCTCCTCCGGCGTTTCGGCGGGGGCGACGCCGCCCGGCGTGCGCGCGCGATGCTCGGCCTCGCCAAAGAGGCGCAGCAGGGCCTGCATCGCCGCACGCAGGTGAGCGAGGATCTCCTCCTGCAATTCCTTCGCCGTCCAGTCCTGCGTCATCTCGGCGGCCAGGAAGGAGTAGTGCAGGCGCTGGAAGACGACCTCGGTGCGTTTGTGAGTCTTCGGGTCGAAGGCGACAGTGCGCCCGAATTGCATCTGCCAGAGAGCGCGGGCCAACTGCGCGCGGGTGGGGGCCGCGCCGAAGTAGGATTTGACCTCGCGCTCGATGTCGGCCAGCACGCGCTGCGATTTGGCGTCGAAGGCTTTCTCGGCGGCCTCGGTCAACTGGCGACGCACAGCTCCGTAATCGAGCGCTTCGGCGCTGCTCTTGTTCTCACGGCTCAGCCCAAGCGAGGCGCCCAGGCGGCGCTCGATGGCGGCCACCAGCGCGGCGCGCGTGCGGGCGGAGACGGCAGCTTCGGCCAGGTCGGGGAGGCGGCGCTTGAGGGCGTCCAGGTTGAAGTCGCGCAGCTCCTGCGACGAGGGGTTGAGGTTGAGGCCGAGCGCCTCGCCCACGGCGCGGTAGGCGGCGCGCGCGTCCACCGGCCGGCCGGTCTCCTCAGCCTCGTTCTCCAAGCCTTCAAGCATCTCTTCTGCCAGGCGGCGCTTCTCCTTGATTTGGTCGTCCAGCCGTTCCTCGGCGCGGTCAATCTGTGCTGCCACGGCCTCCAGCAGGTGCTCGCGCTCGGCCCGCAGCGAATCGCGGGCCAGCTCCAGCAGCGCCGCCGGCTTGTCGGCCTCGGCCTCCAGGTCGCGCAACAAAATCTCCTGAGTGTAGGTGGGATACAACTCGTCTTCGCCGAGGACAACGGGCGGCTGGATTTCGTCCAGCCAGGCGAAGAGCTTCCAGCGGTCAGCGGCGGCGGCGTTCAGCTCGACGCGGCGCTGCACCTCGGCCACCAGCATCTCGTCGAAGTCTTCGGTCAGGTCGTCCTTCGTGAAGATGCGGTCGCGCTGGGTGTAGATGGCGTTGCGCTGGGAGTTGAGCACGTCATCGTATTCGATGAGGTGCTTGCGGATGTCGAAGTTGGCGCCCTCGACGCGCGTCTGCGCCTGCTCGATGGTCTTGTTGACGATGCCGGCGGCGATGGGCACGCTGTCGTCAATCTTTAGGCGCTGCATCAGGTCGCTGACGCCCTGCCCGCCGAAGCGCCGCATCAACTCGTCTTCGAGCGAGAGGAAGA
>JANWXR010000193.1 GCA_025057205.1 Anaerolineales bacterium
AGGATAAAGTAAGTGCGGAGCCTCTTGTCGCGTAGGAGGTTGAGCATGTTACAGGCTGTCCAGGAAATCGCGCACGGCTTCGTTGAACTGTGCAGGTTGTTCAAGGTTGAGCAGGTGGCCCGTGCCCGGCAGCACTTGCAGGCGCGCGCCGGCGATCCCGTCGCGCATCTTTTCCGCCTCGGCCAGGCCGATGAGCTGGTCTTCCGGGCCGTGCAGGATGAGAGTCGGGACTTTGATCTCGGCCAGCGTGGGCGTGGAGTCAGGCCGGTCGCGCAGGGCGCGCAGCGCGCCGACGATGCCGGGCGTGGAGGCCGCGAGCATCATCGCGCGCACGCTCTCCACCAGCTCAGGCTGGGTCTCGTAGGTACGCGGCGCGAACATCTTGGGCAGCATCGTCTCGACCGCTGCAATCGGGCCGCGCTCCTGCACGGCGGCAGCCAGCTTGTCGCGGTTGGCTCTGCCCTCCTCCGAGTCGGGGCCGGCGCGCGTCGCCGCCAGCACCAGCGCGCGGACGCGCCCCGGATACTTCCGATAGAACGCGAAGGCCACGTAACCGCCCATGGAGAGGCCGCAGAGCGTCACCGGGCGACTGACACGCATGGCATCGAGGAAGGCGTTGCAGTCGTCGGCCAGCTGCTCCATGCTCTGTGCGCCGACCGGGTCGGCGCCGCCGAAGCCGCGCAGGTCGAAGGCGAGGACGCGGGCCACGTCGGACAGCTCATTGAATTGCGGGTCCCACAGCTTGCGGTTGAGCGGGAAGGCGTGGATAAAAAGCAGCGGCTCGCGGCTGCCCAAGTCTTCGGCTTCGGTGGTGTAGTCAGGGAGTTTGAGGCGCATGGTGTTTTGTTTAGGAATAGCGATGGGGTCAGTGTTTACAGCATCGAAAACTTATCATAGGAGAAGTGATACGGGAGTGATTTCCGCTCGGTGTTCTACCTAAGCCAATCCAGGTTGCGGCCAATCAGCAACTCGCGCATTTTGGCATGATGCGTGCTTTTCATCGCCACCGTCTCCACATGGAAGCCGAATCGGCGGGCCAGGTCTCGAACTTCGGGTGCTTCGTCGTAAGTCATCAGAAAATCGCCGGCCAGCTGGTTGGCCAACTGAAACAGGGCAACATGGTCTAACTCGGAGTGGGTGTACAGGCGTCTGCCGGCGCGCTTACCGCCGGCAGTGTAGGGCGGGTCAATGAAGAACACAGCCTCTGAGTTTTGGGCGTGCTGACGCATGACTTCGAGGCCGTCGCCATGTATAAAGGTCAGGCGTTCGCGAATGGCGCTGATGCTTAGGATGCGTTTCCTGAGTGTGCCAGGATACCAGCGCGAGGCTAGGCCCCTGCCGGCCTCACCGTGTTTGATCTTGCCCGCGCCGGGCGCGAGGATGCCGCCTCGGTTGATGCGGTTCTTCAGGATGGTCTGAAACGCTTTGTCCCTCAGCTGATGCGCCGGCGTTGATAAGACCTTTTCTACATTCTCCGGTGTCAGTTGAAAGTTGGCGATGCGCTTTGCTAACCATGCTGCATCATCGCTCAGGATGATTTGCCAGACTGAAGCCACCTGGTCATCCAGTTCCACCATCAAAACGTGTTGGGCCAGCCTTTCAAAGGCAACGGTTAGACTGATGATCGCGCCACCGGCAAACGGCTCGATGAAGATAGCCGGGTGATCCGGCAGGCTGCCTAACCAGCGCCGGACGTAAGGCACGAGCCAGGTCTTGCCACCCGGATAACGAAACGGGCTGCGTTGTGGGACGGAGGCTACATTGACGATGACCTCGTCCGCCTGTCGCGGTTCCAGGTAGGATAACTGAGTAGCTCTCATCTATTGTTCCAGCAGATCGGCCAGGGTAGGCGCTTCAGGTGGGTTGTCGTCTTCCAGCTTCTCATCAAGTCGGCTTTGTAGATGCTCGATGAAGGCTGAGACCGGTCCCGGTTCCGGCATGGTGATTTTATCGAGCGCAGGCTTGAAAGAAGTGTAGACCGTTTCGGTCAACGTCAGTTGGTATTGATGCCCCGCAGAGTCGAGCGTCAAGTCGTAGATGAGCCAAGCAATATCTGCCTTGTTGCGCTGTGTCTGAGGTAATTTCGGAAGGGTCTTATAGAATCCGCTATGAAGAGCGATGGCGATCTTCTTGCCCCATGACTTCAGGATGCCGCCCTTATAGATGAGCTGAGGGGCCAGACGTTTGCGCGAGGAGGACAGATAGTCTGGTCGGGGAAAAAGCTTGTGCTTAGACCAGTCAAGGTTGTTGATTTTCTCAGGGGCCTTGAGGTAACGCTGAAACGGCTGGCGAATGTTGCCTGAAATATAGACGGCCTGGACTTCCAGTGCGCCGAAGTCAAGAAGCTGGCCATTTGCATCGTAAGCCACCAGCACCACATCAATATTGCCGGCGGATTTGCCATACCGGTCATCCAGCCGCACTTCGGTTAGTGTCGTCCAGTGTGTGCCTTCGTCGAAGAAGAAAGCGGCTGCATGTTCGGCAATAAGCCAGTCCTGCCGAAAGCGGATCGGGCAGGTGATCGCCAGACTGTCGCCATCGTGAATCGTGCAAACGCCGAGCGGGTCGCTGGCCTTGTCTTTGGTGCAGGAGGGCACGCGATTGTTGTATGGACAAAGCCGATATTTGCGGGCACGTTTGGCCTGCTGTGAAAAATTATCGGGCGGAAAGCCGAACACCTCCGCCAGCGGGTGTTTAGTCATGATAGACAACCTGGCCGCGTTTGAGGACGGTGGTGACCGGATTGTAACCGATACGGTAAATCACGTCCTCGAACGTCGGCGTGTCCCAGAGCTGGATGTCGGCGAGCTGGCCGGGGGCGAGCGTGCCCCGGTCGGTTAGGGCGCAGGCGCGCGCGCCGCCCCGCGTGGCCGCGAGCAGGGCTTCTTCTGGCGAAAGGCCGTGCTGGCGGCAGGCGAACTGCATCACCAGAAACATGCTCTCCACCCAGCCGCCGGGGCACAGGTCGGTGGCCAGGGCAATCGTCATGCCCTCCGCAAGCATCGCGCGCGCGTCGAAGGGGCGCGGGTGCTTAACGGCGAAGTCAATGAGCGGCATGAGCACGCCGACCACGCCGGCCTGCGCCAGACGTTGCATCGTCGGGCGTTCGGTGTAGTTGAGGTGGTCGGCAGAGACCACGCCCAGCTCGGCGCACAGCTCCGAACCTCCCAGCGCCGAGTATTGGTCTACGTGCGCCTTGAGCTTCAGCCCGTGCGCGCGGCCCGCCTCCAAAATGCGGCGCGTCTGTTCCGGTGTGTAGTAGCCCTCGTCGCAATACACATCGCAGAACTCGGCCAGTTTCTCTTCGGCGACGCGCGGCAGCATTTCGTGGATGACTAAGTCCACGTAGCGCTCGCGCGGTATCTCCGGC
>JANWXR010000194.1 GCA_025057205.1 Anaerolineales bacterium
CCGGTGGGCGCTGTCGGTTCTGATTCGTCGGCTTCTTGTTCGATGGTGGAGAGGGGTGGACGCGGTTTGGGCCGAGGGCGTTGCGCGGGTGGGATGGCGCCGCGCTTTTCCTTCTCTGTGGGTGACTGTAGCGGAGCCGCTGTGCCGGCGGTGGGAGCCGGCTTGGATAAAGCAGGTCGGGCAGCAGGCGGTATTGTCCCGGCGCGGCGCTTCGCCATCTCCTGCTCGTTGGCCGCCTGCACCAGGTCAAGCAGCTCGGCTACGGCCAGCGGGCGCTTATCCTGCGGCAGGTCGGGATAGGCGCGGATGCGCACTATCAGGCTCTCCACCACGGCGGGGTCGAGGTTGTCGCGTTTCGCCAACGTTTCCCAATGGGCCAGAATCTTGGGCAGGCCTCCGATGATGGCTTTGTTGGTGTACTTCGCGCCGATCTCGGCTTTGAGGTACTTTTGCAATTGTTCCAGCGATAGAAGCATGTGGGGATTGTACTTCAATTCTTAATCAAGGCCCCTGAGTCGTAGCCAGGTCAAAAGACGGCGGCATCGGACTCATAGACCATCACCCCCATTGCCTCCGGGCCAAGCAGGGTGGCCAGCGCGGGGGTGTAGGCGATGACGGGCCACTTCAACCCCGGCGCTTCCTCGGCCAGCTGCTCCAGCAGCGCGCGTGTGTCCTCGGTTGGGTGGGGCGTGGCCTGCAGAATGGCGCAGCGTTCGACCTCGGTGAACTCGACGGCATATTCCACTAACTTCTCGATGGCCTGCGCGCGCGTGCGCGCCTTTTCAATCAGGATCAGGTCGCCGTCCTCCAACGCCAGTATCGGCTTGATGTCCAGCATCTCGCCTAGGATGGTATGGGCTTTGCCAATATGCGGCAGCTGCCCCGCGTAGGCCATGGTATCGCAGAAGAACGCGCCGTATAGCCGCGGGATGTGCCCGCGAACGATCTTGACGATTTCCTCCACTGTCGCGCCGCTCTCTGCCGCGCGCGCCGCCGCTTCCACCAGCACACCCAATCCCAGCGAGACCGAGTCGGAGTCGATCACCTGAATGTTCATGCGGCCCAGCAGCGTCTCGGCCCCTGCGCGGGCGTTATCCGGTGTGCGGCTGAGTTTGCCGGAGAAATGAATGCACACAATCGAGTCCGTCGTCTGCGCCAATTCTTGAAAGACGGCGGTGAACTGCTCCGGCGTCGGCGCTTCGAGTGTAGGCCGCAGCCCGCCATTGCCGAGGCGGTGAAACAACTGCTCGGTGGTCAGCGCCGTCTCCGGCAGGACTTCGTTGCCCAAGCGCACGCCGAGCGGAAGCACGCGAATGTGATGCTTTTGGACAAAGGTCGGGTCAAAGAAAAAGGCGTTGGAGTCGGTGACGAGGCGAACCATTTACGGTGGAGAAGGGGGGATTGGAGGTTGGAGATTGGAGATTGAAGATTGAAGACTGAAGACTGAAGACTGGAGACTGAAGACTGAAGACTGGAGATTGAAGCCTGTAACCTCTCACTCTACCGAGATGATGTAATAGTAATGCGGCTGGCCGCCGAAGTGGAACTCGACCGCCGCCTCCGGGTAACGCTCGGCGATTGCGGCTGTCAGTTGCTCGGCGTCGGCTTCGGTCACTTCGGCGCCGTAGTAGAGCGTGATGACTTCGTGCTGCGCAGCGCCCATCTCTTCCAGCAGTTTGAAGACCGCGCCGGTCAGCGTGTCGCTGGAGACTTTCAGCTGGCCGTTGTGCAGGCCGATGATCTGGCCCTCGTCCACCTGCACGCCGTGCAGCTCCACCGAGCGCGTAGCTTGCGTCACCTCGCCGGTCTGCACCTGACTCAGGCTGCGGTTCATGGCGGCTTCTACATCTTCCAGTTTGCCGGTGGGTACGAATTGCATGAGCGCGGCGATGCCCTGCGGCACCGAGCGGGTCGGTACCACGCGCACCTGTTTGTTGGGGGAGTGCTGTGCGGCCTGTTGCGCTGCCAGGATGATGTTTTTGTTGTTCGGCAGGATGATGACCCGGTCGGTGGGCAGGTCGTTGATAGCCTTGAGAATCTCCTCGGTGGACGGGTTTTGCGCCTGCCCGCCGCCCACGATGGCCGCCGCGCCGAGCGAGGCCAGCACGCGCGAGAGGCCCTCGCCGGGCGAGACCGCCACTACGCCGATCTGGCCGGGAGTCACAGGCGTCAGCGGCAGCGGCTCGGCCATTAGCCCATTCACTTGGGCCAGCAGGTTCTCCATCGAGACTTTGGTGATCGTCCCCAGCTCCTCGACCAGTTCGAGCGGCTCATGGCGCCGCGACTTGAGCAGGTGGATGTGAACGCGGTACAGCCCGTCGCCTTCGCCCACCTGGATGGCCGTGCCCAGTTGTTCGAGCCGCTTGTAGAGGGTGGGCAGGTGCACCGCGCCCTTCGGCCTGAAATCTACAATGACTTCCCATTCCTGCCCCGGTTCGATGGAGTTCATGGCGGCGCCAACAGCGGCGAGGTTGAGCGGCTTGACGATGGCATCCACCGGCTGGTCGAGCGGCTGGCCGCGCAGAAAGCGCAGCATGCCCTCGAACAGGACGGTCAGGCCCTTGCCGCCTGCATCCACCACGCCTGCCTGCTTGAGTACCGGCAGCAGCTCCGGCGTGCGCGCCAGCGAGTTCTGGGCGGCGTGGACGATGCGTTCAAGCAGAGCGTGCAGCTCGTGATGGCGCTGGGCGGCGTCCTCGGCGGCGGCGGCGCAGTCCTTGATGACGGTGAGGATGGTGCCTTCGACGGGCCGCACCGCGCCGCGATAGGCGGTCTCGGCGGACTCGCGCAGGGCGCGGGCGAACTGAGTGGTATCGAACGCCTCGAGGTTATCCAGCGCGCGCGCGAAGCCGCGCCAGATTTGTGAGAGGATGACGCCGGAGTTACCGCGCGCGCCCATCAACGCACCGTGAGCAATGGCTTGCGCTACCTTGCCGACGTTCTTTTCATCACGCGATTCAATCTCGCGGTAGGCAGCCTGCATGGTCATGAGCATGTTGGTGCCAGTGTCGCCATCAGGGATGGGGAAGACGTTGAGGGCATTAACGATCTCGCGATTCGTCTCCAGCCAAGTGATGGCGGCCTGGGTGAGCTGCTTGAGCTGCTGGCCGTTGCAGGTGTACAGGTCGTGGTATGTGCGGGGCGAAGCGGTCGATTCGGCGGTCATGACGGTATTCGCTCAGATTTTGGGTGTTTCGGTTAGTCAGCCGGTGTGCTGATGCGCAGGCCCTGAACGTGGACGTTGACTTCCTTCACTTCCAGGCCGAGCGTCTTTTCGACGTTGAACTTGATGGCGCTAGACAGGCTGTGCGCCACCATGCTGATGCGGGTTC
>JANWXR010000195.1 GCA_025057205.1 Anaerolineales bacterium
GTGAATTGATGCGGTCGCATCCGTTGTCATCCGCTCATCCGTTTGCCTATCCGTTGACAGCCTGCGCGGAGGACTGCCACCCGCTTCCACCCGGTCGCCGTTGATTTCGCGCAGCTGCTGACACAGCCGGCGTTGCACGGGCAGGATGCGGCGGTGCTCTGGCAGCGGCACGTAGATGTAATAGCCATCGCCGCTGTAGGCCAAGCCAAGTATGGTGAGGGCCGTGCGGATGGCAGCATCAGTGGAAAGCTTATCACCGCGCGCCAGCGCCGCCTCGGCGGCCTTCAGGTGCGGTGCGGCCAGGTCCTCCCAGACGCTGCGCCACATCCTGAGCGAACGCAATCGGCGCGACACCCCCCTCCGTCAGATCGAGGTCGAGGTGAGCCAGGATAGATTTGGTCGGCAGCGTGTTGAGGAAGAGCCCACCCAGGCCTAGGCGCACGATCCGCTCAACAATCGGCGGCGGCTCGGCCACCATAACCCCACCCCTCGTCGTCACCGGCCTCCTAATCTTGAGCGATTTGACGTAGCTCGGAAAGGAAGCGGTGTTCAGCATTTTTGATTTTAGACTTGGGATTTAGGATTGCAACCTTCAGTCTTCAGTCTTCAGTCTTCAGTCTTCAGTTTTCAGTCTTCAATCTTCAGTCTTCAATCTCCAGTCATCAGCAATCCACAATCTAAAACCAGAAATCCCCAGCCGACAATCGGTACATTTCAAATCGTAAACGGGATGGGGGTGATGACCAGCACAAACAGGACGAGCGCAAACAGCGCCAGCAGCCGCCGCGTCGGATTCAGCTCGGTGATTTGGTCGAGCGGCTCGGCATGCGCACGCCCAAGGAAGAAGATGAGCGCCGCCCACACCCACCAGCCGTTCCAGAAGAATCCCAGGCCGACAAGCACGGTGATGATAATCGGGACCAGCACGCGCGCGCGGCGACCGATCAGTACATACAGTGCATGACCGCCGTCGAGCTGGCCCGCCGGGATGAGGTTGAGGCCGGTCACCAGAAGTCCTGCCCAACCCGCCCAGGCCACTTGGTTCAGAAAAACGTCCGTGCCGCCACCACCGTTGAACACGCCCAGCACGTAGAAGCGCAGCATGAAGAGCCAGTACGGCAGGCCGTCGGTTGTGGTGGGCGCCGGCAAAAGCTGGCCGTGCACCAGATACTTCAGGAGGACGTACAGGATTGAGTTGCCCTCGAAGCCGCCGGTTTGCCCCAGCGGGATGGCTTGCACCGGCGAGGTGGCGAGGCCGAGAATGACAATAGGCACGGCCACGACCAGCCCGGCCAGCGGCCCGGCGATGCCCATATCCAGCAAGGCACGCTTGTTGACCGGTGGGGCCTTGAGCATGATGACCGCGCCCATCGTACCGAACAAGCTGAACGGAAAGGGCACGAAGTACGGCAACGTTACAGCCATCCGGTGGTAACGCGCAGCGAAGTAATGGCCGAACTCGTGGGCAAGCAGGATGGCCAGCAAGCTAGCGGCGAAGGGCCAGCCATTCCATAAAAGCAACAGCCAGTCACCAAGTGTGCCCGGCTCTGTTCCCGTGTAGCCATACGCACCGCCGGCCAGCAACATGCTGAGCAACGTGAGCACAAACATGATGATGTTAACGCCGGGATTGGTGCGCGCCGGTTCGATGACGCCCGGCATCGCCAGCACCAGATGGCTCTCGCCCTCCTTGCGAAAGAGCGGCGTGTAGCCCAGCGGCTTGAATTGCTCGAAGACCAGGTCGAAGGCTTCCACCGAGTCGCGGAACAGTCGGCCTCGGAAGCGCACCGCCGAGCCATCCGGCCCGTCATAGACCGTGTCCTCTATGTTCATTACCTGCGCCACAATGGGTCGCAGCGTGGCAGCGTCGGCCAGCGTGGTTTTCATCAGGGTGTACATTGATTGGAAACCTGTGACAACAGGCCGCGTGGTTACGGTTCGATGTCGGCCACGGAGGCGACGATGCGCGAAGGCCGATAAGGGAAACGGGCGACATCGGTCTCTTTCGTCACCCCGGTCAGCACCAGCACCGTGCTCATGCCGGTCTGCACGCCGGCAACGATGTCGGTGTCCATTCGGTCACCGACCATAACGGTCTCTTCCGAATGCACACCGATGTAGTTGAGCGCCAACCGCATCATCAAAGGGTTGGGTTTGCCGACGAAGAAGGGCGTCACACCGGTCGCCTTCTCGATGAGTGCCGCCATCGCGCCGCAGGCCGGCACGATGCCGCTCTCGCTTGGGCCGGTCGGGTCGGGGTTGGTGGCGATAAAGCGCGCGCCGGCCGCCACCAGCCGCACCGCTTTAGTAATGGCCTCGACGTTGTACATGTGCGTCTCGCCAAGCACCACGTAGTCCGGCTCGTGATCAGTCATCACGTAGCCGACGTCGTGGATTGGCCCGGTCAGCCCGCTCTCGCCGATGACGAAGGCCTTGCCGTTGGGCCGCTGCGAATGTAGGAAGCGAGCGGTGGCTAGGCCGGAAGTGAAGATGCGCTCGGCGGGGATGTCGAGGCCAATGGTATGCAGCCGGTACGACAGGTCGCGCGGAGTGTACAGCGGGTTGTTCGTCAGCACCAGCCACTCGCTGCCATTAGCCTTGAGCCGTTCGATGAAACGATCGGCGCCGGGGATGAGCTTGCGGCCGCTGACGAGCACGCCGTCCATATCGATCAGATAGTGTTTGCGTCGTGAAGTCATAGTCCTCAAAAAGGGCCTAAGGAGTGAACGGCAGAGCTTCACTAACCCCGGCCCGCTTATTCGGAATCACGGGGATGAATGGGAGTCGAACCCACCTGCCGCCTCGGAGAAGCGGCACAGCGATTTTGAAGACCGTGGCCACCACCGGATGACATCCATCCCCGGCAAGATTGTACCAAGAAGTACCAAGAAGCCCGTCGCCCGACGTTTCAACGTCGGGCTGATCCTGGGCAGGCCCGCTGAAGCAGGCTGAAATTATCCATCTTCAGACGGCGTTCTTGTGGCAGCCCGCGAATTCATTCGTGGGCGACACGCTACCAACAAGCTGAAGAGTCCGCAGATTTCGCAGATTATCTGGCAGATCAGGAAATGTCATTCTGAGGACGCTGTGCGCCCTCAGAATCTCGCTTTTCAAGTGCTTCGCTGCTCCGCGGCTCAGCACGACAGGCGTTCCGCGAAGTACTGGTCATCACAAATTCATATCTGCGTAATCTGTGGATAAATGAAGGCGCGAACCTGCGTCCAACCGCGCTGCCAGCACCACATATTGCTCTGACCGCAATCCGTGTTAGAGTCAGGCGGGTTTTATCCGACCATGAGGCTCAAAGACAAGTTTGCCGTCATTACCGG
>JANWXR010000196.1 GCA_025057205.1 Anaerolineales bacterium
CGTGCACATTGTATTTGCACATCTCTTGCAAGAGTGCGTCGGTATCCTCTGTCGCATATGACTCAAACGCCTTAGCCATCTCGACGGCAGCCTCCGGCGCATCAGGCGGCAGAGTGATGGATCCAGTTCCGCCGCTCGGGTTGTTTGGCTTCTGACACAGACCAGCTGCCTTAACAACCGCATCACTGGTCAAGGTGACCAATAGGCGAACCGCCATGCCGAGTATGAGTCCGCCTCCAAAGCCTGCGAGGGCAAAGAACCACTCCTTCTCGAAATTCTTGTATAAGCTGGTGGAATACCAAGTCAAAGCCGGATGTCGGTTATATTCGTCCCGATCTTCGACTAGCCCTGTCTCCAAATCGGTCTCCAGCCAGGCCAGATAGGGTTCTCCGCCGACTATTGGCGTCCTCACCGGCACCATCACCGAACGTCGGCGATCTTGCAACGTCTCCAGCAGCAGCGCCTTGGCGTTCGGCGACACCTCCAGCCGTTCCACCTTGTCCGCGTTCTCCGGCGTGATCACCTCTACGGCGATCCCCTGCTCCGCTGTGGCAGCCATCACGTCGAGAAACGACTTGCTCCCTCTCGTCGTTGAGGCAATCTGCGTCGCCGACACGGCGCTGGTCGGATCGAGCGCAGCCATCAACAGGCGCTGGGCGACATACTCGCTGGCAATGGCCGCTGCGCCGGCCAGCGAACGCAGCCCAACTTCGGCCGAGCGGGTCTGGCCGGGGTAAGCCACGAACTTCAGCTCTGTCCGCATCAGGTTAGAGCTAGACCGCCAGGTCACCTCTTGTCCGCTTTGCCCACTGCGAGCCGTACTCCCAAAGCTGGTGAAGATCAGGCGCGGCGTCGCCGGATAGGCAGCCACACGGCCGACTGAGGCATACAACCTGACCTGTCTGTCGGCATCCCTCAGCGTGTCCATGCCGGTCAGGCTGGCAATCCCCAGTTCCATCGCCATCACCTCCGACATCAATCGGAGCGCCAGCTCGCTCTGCTCGTTGTTCTCGATCCGTCCCCCGGTGCTCGCCGTAGCCAGATCAAAAGTGCGCTTGGCTTCTTCGAGGAACGCAACCTGCCGGCGAATTTGAGTTGCCGCCCTGTTTCGCGCTCGGTCAGGCACCCAGCTAGGCGATACCAGCAACACCGCCCCCTGCCGATCACGGACGATCGGTGCTGTGTTATTGCTCAGCGTGCCGAAGTTCAGCGTTCCGCCTTGTCTTCGCGCCAGCTTGCCGATGCGATCTACAAGGTCGTCTTGGTATGTCTCGGTCGGCACGCCCGGCCCGCCTACCGTGATCTCCACCCAAGCTGCTGTTATGCGCTGATTTGCCAGAGGGAAGTTCGTGATTTGCTCTAGATATTCCTCGCCGCGATAGATCGTTGCATCGGCGCGGATGCCGCCTACGGCCACAAACGGTGCGTAATAGTGCTGGATGTTGTAGAACACCGCGCCGCCGTCGCTCACTGTGCGCACGAAGTGGCCGATCGCCGTCGGCACACCCGCGATCTGCGCCGTCGGCAACACCAGCTCGAACGCCTTGAACGTCTCCAGCTTCCCAGCCGGCCCGGTCAGCGCCGGCAAGTGCTCCACGGTCAGCGCGATCTTCGTCCAGTGCCGATCCGCATCCGGAATCGCGTTCACGACCTGCCCGCCGCTGCCATACAATGCGCCGATCGTTGACTCACGGAAGTTCACGTCCAGCGCCTGCCAGCCGCTGCTCAAGTCGGCCTCTACCCACCAGTGATCATTAGCGATGCTCAGCAGATGCACATCGTTGTAGGGATCGGACGGGTCTGGGGGCGGCGATATGCCGATCTGGGAATAGTCGCCTTCAAACATCTGCCCGATCAGCGCCCGCTGCTGCGCTGTCGTCAGCGCCCCGCGCACGTATCGGCTCGGCACGCCGATCGTCCGCAGCACTCCCAGCAGCAGCGACGACCGATCCAGCGCATTGCCGGCCTCGCTCCACCACGTCCCGCGCGCACCCCGCAGGCTGCCCCGATACGCCTCCCAGCGCGTGGCGTCCCGCACCAGTGCAAATGCCTGCACCGGATCCTGCTCCACCAAACCGGCCACTTCCAGCAAGTCCACGTCGTTGAACATGAATTCCGGCTGCTGACCCAAGAACGGCGCATACGCATCGCTCACCAGCCGCGCTGGAGCCGTCTGCGCGCTCACCCGCTTATTGGCAAAGCTGGCCGAGGCGCGCGCACCTAAGTCCAAATTGCCCGGCGATGCCGGCGCGCTCACCACAATGGCCACCGAGGCCCCGTCCGCCGGCCCGACTTCCCCAACTGCGAACGACAGGCTGCCGTCGGACAGGGTGAGATAGGCAGGCCCGGACACCAGGCTCACGCCCGGCGCCAGCTTCACCGTGATCTCTGCCCCGCTGAGCTCATCCAGCGGCAATCGGTTGACTACGGTGTAGGTGATGGTCAGTGTGCCGCTCACCAGCCCGCTCGGCGTGTAGGCCGATTGCACCCGCGCCAGCACCAGCGGCTTAGCCAGCGGAGTCGGTATGGCCGTGCCCGACACGCTCGATGCCGACGCGCGTCCCATCGAAGCGACGGTCGGCGCATTCCGGAACGCTTCGCGAAACACCCGCTGCATTGCCGCCGGCAGAGTTGCCAGCCGGCGCGCAGTTGGCGCCGCCGTATTCTGAAGCGCCGGCGCAGCCGCCTGCGCCGAATGAACCGGAGAAAGGGTAAGCGAAAGGATCAGTAGACCGGTGATGAGCTTTTGGAACATACGGATTTGGACCTTTGAACTTATGAAAACATGCGAACGGTGAACAACCGGCGGGGCATTCTTGTCCAGTCTGTTTAAGCTTCCTTGAAGCTCTTGCAAAGTCGGCTTAACAGACAAGGCTCAGACATGAGTCTGGACGAGCGTAAAACGGGGGCGGCCAAAGACTTGACCGGAACCAAGCCGACAGGTGATTCGCAAATGTCCTCTTTTGGGGAAGTCCGATACCGGCTACATGCGTTGCGCCGACCCTCGGTAAGTACCGCAGCGTCCTAGCACATATGGCGTTCGCGATCGGCGACGAGTGAGGTCGAGCGCCCGCACGGTAACGGCAGATGCGCCCACGCCGCATCCTGAGGGGAATCATGGGAGCGTAACCCTAGGTCGTTCGTCTCATCCAAGCAGCAGTGAGCCGTTTCGCCCCCGCGCCGACAAGCCGTCCTGAATACGGCCCTGACCGCCTCCTAGGCCATTATTCATGGCCCTAAGCTTGATCCTGTGCGACGTGTCCTCGGCGCGCGAGTTGTGATACAACACACTGCAATCCATTCGGCTATGGACGAAATGACCGAA
>JANWXR010000197.1 GCA_025057205.1 Anaerolineales bacterium
TGGCCGAAAGCGGCGACGACAATCAGGTCAGGTTGCCAGGCCGTGAGCCGGGCGAGGGCTTCCGGCTCGTGCAATTTCTCCGGCTGAATGATGGAGATACCCGCTTGCTGTGCTACCTGCTTTACGGGCGACTCGACGAGCTGCCGGCCGCGCCCGGCAGGCCGGTCGGGTTGAGTCACCACGCCGACCACTTGGGCGTGCTGTAGCAGCGCACGCAAGCTGGGGACGGCGAACTCCGGCGTGCCCATGAAGCGACGGCATGGTGCGGCATTCTAGCACAGCCGCCCACGCAAACTTTAAGCGTATTTCGCTGCTTGCGTTTCACTATAAATGGCTTAGAATCATTGCCAGTTTTTTTCATCCTCTTCACACTAAGGAGCAACCCCATGACCGACCGACCGATGATGGGCGATGTGAGCAGCAGCATTACCGGCGACGATAAACTTTGGAGCCTGCTGGCTTATATCCTCAGCCCAATTGTGCCTATAATCATTCTCTTGCTCGAGGACAAGAAGAACCGTCCGTTTATCCGCAGCCACAATGTGCAGGCGCTCATCTTAGGCATTATCGCCGTTATTAATGCCTCGGTGCTTAGCTGGGTCTTCATCGGCTGCTGCACCGGCCTGCTGCTCTTCGGCTATCAGGTTTATCTCGGCGTTCAGGCCTATCAGGGGCGCACGGTCACCATCCCAATCATCACCGATTTTGTGAAGAACCAGGGCTGGGCGTAAGCCGGACGCATAGAACGCTGGAAGCCCGCTCGCTGCGGGCTTCTTTATTTCTGCCATTCTGCAGCAGCGCAACCGATATTGAGTGCATGCGTAAGACTGGGCGGGAGATGACCATGACCGACAACCATCCTCCCACCGGCGATGTGCCGCCGTCTGCGCCGCCGCCCCCGCCTTTAGCCTATGGCCCGGCTCCGCTTTCCCCCTCCGATGAACGCACCCGGGCAATGCTTGCGCACCTGAGCGTGCTGCTCAGTCTATAGCGAATTCCTAATTGATTTACGGCTCCACAGTATTCTTGTTTAGACTGAAGCCACATATGGTGGTCTTTTGGCCATTTTAGGGCATTGAACCCCCATATAGGGGGGTGAACCACCGATTGGTCTAAACTCGAGACGGTAGAAACTCACTGAGAATAGCTCGAATTTTGCACGCCTTGCCGTAAATCAGGCTGGAAATCGCTCTAGTGACCGGCGCGCTCGGCCCGATCGCGGCGCTGATGATTTACTTCGTCTTTCGCGATCGCTCGCGCTACGTCGCCTATCACGCATTACAAAGCTTCGTCATGCAGCTGATCTTGTGGGTCGGCGGCGGCGCGCTGGTCGGCCCGGCCTGGGTGCTCACCGGCCTCCTCTCGGCGGAGATTATCAGCTTGCTGTGCATGCATGTTGCCTGCGTCATCACGCTACTGCCGCTGGGCGCGCTAGTGTACGGCGTCTGGGCGGCATTGAGACCAGAGAGGGCAAGGACTTCAAGTATTACTTGATCGGCGACTGGGTATGCGGCACGCCGACCGGCTGAGGTCATCTCGGGCTGCCTCATGCGCGAGCTTCATGGTGCGATGGGGGCGTGTTCCAATAACCTGCGGTGCAAGAAGAAGATCGGCGAGTGCTCACGGCCCACTGACGGTTGGCAAGCCGGAAGCCGCTCACTGGCACGCGGCCAGCCTAGCGAGGCTGGCCTCAGGTTCCGCCGGGCGCGCAGGCAGCTGCGCTCGTCGCGCCCGACAAGCTAAAGCTGCCGGTCGCCCGGGCAGTGAAGGTCGAGAGTTTCTTTCTGACCTGGCGCCCGCCGCAGTTAGGGTACTTGTCTGTGGTCACCTCTCGATGGGTAGTCCCCGCCGCATCCAGGCAAGCGTTCCACCGCGGACGTTGTAGATGGTCTTGAATCCCTTCTGGCCGAGCAGCGCAGCCGCCGATTGGCTACGGCTGCCTGTGGCACAGATCACGGCCACCGGCGTCTCCGGGTCGAGCTCGTTAACGCGCGTCGCTAGCTCGGCCAGTGGCACCAGCACTGCTCCGGGCACGCGGCCCTGCCGATATTCCCATGGCTCGCGCACGTCCAGCACCAGTGGTCGGCTGCTGCTGCCCGAGTCGAGCAGAGTCTTCAACTCCGCTACATCAATATCTTTTACATCGCCACTGGCGAGCAGCAGACCCAGTGTTTGCCAGACTTGCAGGCTATCGGCCAGATAACCGACGACGTTGTCATAGCCGACACGCGCCAGGCTATAGACAACCGGTACGTAATCCGCCGGGTCGGAGAGTAGCAGGACGATGGGTACATCGGGCGGCAAGATGAATCCGACGCGATTGCTGAGCTGCTCATCGGCCTCCAGGTGAACGCTACCGGGGATATGCGCCTGGACGTAGTCGGCCTTGGGGCGGGTATCGAGCAAGGCAGCGCCGTATTGCAGATGCCGGAAAGCGACCTGCACCGTCAGTGGTTTAGGCGTCACCTCGCCCAACGGGCGCGGGCCTTGCCGGTTGATGGCCTTGATCCGCTTGTGATTGCCCGGCTGCTCAGGCAGCTCGCTAGTGGCATAGGCGATGAACTCGCTGACCGTGCGCGGCGCGAGGGCGGGATTGTGCCGGCGCTCAAAGCCGAGTGTGGTGCTGCGCATCGAGCCGATGGACTTGCCGCACAGTGACCCGGCGCCGTGACCAGGGTAAATCAACAGGGCATCGTCCAGCTTGAGCAGGCCGTCGAACAGCGAAGCGTGCAGCTTCCCGGCCAACTCTTGTGCCACATCTGCGCCCACCAGGTCGGGCCGGCCCACATCGCCGACGAAGAGCGTGTCGCCCGTCAGCGCCAGCCACGGCTCGGCTGCGCGCGTCGTATCGCTCACCAGCAGGGTGATGGACTCCGGCGTGTGGCCGGGCGTGTGTCTTACTTCCAGGCGCACATTGCCGAGCATCAGAATATCGCCCGATTTCAACGGTTTGTGTGGGAACTGCGCGCCGGCCAGCTCATGAACGTAGATGTCTGCGCCGGTGCGCTCCGCCAGGTCGGTATTGCCGGAGACGTGATCGGCGTGCAGGTGCGTCTCGATGATGTGCGTAATCTTCAGGCCGCGCGCCTGCGCCGCAGTCAGATATTTGCCGACCTCGCGGTCCGGGTCAACGACCGCCGCTATACCTGCGCGCTCGCACCCGATCAGATACGATGCGCAACCGAGGCCTTCAATAAAGAATTGTTGCAGGTACATGGCTACCTCCTAGCCGAACAGTTTTGGTACGTTATCAAACAACAAGAATCCGGCCAGCGCAAGCACGAACAAGGCGAATGCCTGGCGCAGCCGT
>JANWXR010000198.1 GCA_025057205.1 Anaerolineales bacterium
CTCGCACTGAAACTCGTAGTAGTCCGCGCCGAACTGGCTGACCTTCTCCGTCTGTGTCTCTACCGGGCAGGAGTAGAAGATGTCGTTGGGCTGAGGCCGGGGCGGGTTGGGCAGGCGCGAATAAACGAAGCGGCCGTCGGCGACGCGCGCGTCGTTGAGGTAGTTGGCGATGACCCAGTCGGCGAAGACATCGTTGGCGGTGAGCGGCGCACCGGTGGCCGGGTCGGTCAGGCCGCGCGCCGCCAGCACGGCGTCCACGGCGCGCATCCCGTTGAGCGGCTCCGCCAGCAGCGCCTTCGTCGCCTCTTCGCCGAAGCGGTCGAGGAAATACGTCATGAACATCATCGCAGCGCCGTAGTGCGGGATGGTGTCGTCTTCCGGCCAGGTCGTCAGTTGCAGGTCGGGGTTGGCGACGAAGTCTTCGGCGTAGCCGCGCGGGTCATAGCCGTTGAGCACTTCGGCCAGCATCGAGGCGCCCTCGTTTAGCCAGGTTTCCTCATTGCGGTCTTGATACCAATGGATCATGTGCTGGAACTCGTGCGCCAGCGTGGAGGCGATGATGTCGTCGCCCGGCTCGGTGACGTCCGCGTTGATGTAGAACATCTCCTTCTCGTTGGACTCCGGGTTGGCCTGGCGGGTGTACTGGTCTTCGGACGAGTAGTAACCGAGGGTGCCGAAGCCGAGGCCGCGCACGTACAGGATGTACAGGCGCGGGTCGCCGTCCACGCCCGGATTCCACTCTGAGCCGAAGAACTTGCGGTTGGTGGGGTAGGTCTTGGCCTGAAAGTCATCCAGCAGGCGACGCACGTCGCCCTCATTCACGCGCAGGCCCTCCTCGGCGAAGAAATAGGCGTTCTCGGTCTTGTAGATGAGCCGTGCCTGAACGGTGAACATCTCGTTCGTGTCGTTGTTGCTGGCGGTGAACTCCAGCACCGTGCCGATGGGATGGTCGGCGGGCGCGGCGCCGGTGGTCACGGGGATGTTGGGATCGCCGGTGAGTTCTTCGGCGATGGCGCGCAGGTCGCGTGGCCGGATGTCGGCGGCCAGCAGGGCGGTGAGCGTGTCGCTGCTGGCGGCGGGCGCGGGCGTGGCGGTGGGGCCGGGCGGGCGTAGCGTGTCGGCGCGTGGCGTGGGGGTCGGCGTCCGGCCGGGGATGGGCGTGCGCGCTTCGGTGGTGAAGGTGCCGGCCAGCTCCGTTTCGGGCGCTTCAAGTGTCGGGTCGGAAGTGAAGAAGTCGGTGGAGATAGGCAACGGGTTGGAGTCGCTGATGATGGGGACAAGCAAAAGCCCGCTCAGGCCGACGACGAACAGCCCGCCGCAGCAGGCCAGCAACGTCAGCGCCAGGCACGAACTTAGACCGATGTTTGCGTTACGACTCATTGGATTGATCGCAGACCGCCGGCAACCGGTTGTGCTCTGTAGTCTAACCGTCTCCGCCTCTCTTCAGACTTGCCACCTCTGATGGCACTGAAAAAAGTCCATCTGAACCACAGAAAAACGCTAATGAAGAATGACAAAAGCGGATCCTTTGCGCTCCTCGCCGCGCTCTTTGTGGCTTTTGCGGTGAGACTGTGGTTTTCGCAGTAGGGTCATCTGTGGCATCCGTGGATTCTTTTCGACGACTGGAAGCTATTGTCTGAGCAGTTACCTTATCTATTATTTCCGCCAGTTCGCCGCCATCCGCTCGCCCACAGCGACGCCGAAGAGCTTCTCCAGCCGGTCGGCTAGGTCGTTACGGCCCGCCTGATGCATATTCTCGGCCAGGTAGCTGAGGGACTGGATCAGCTCAGGGGTGATTTCGGCGCTGCGGCGCTTCAGCTCGGCTTCGGCCTCGGCGTCGGTCTTCATGTCCAGCAGCTGGTTGATGAATTTGATTTCGGGCGGGGCGGAGGCCTCCACCAGTTTGTTGATGGCTTCCTGCACGCGGTTGAGCTTGGCGAGCACGTCCAGGCGGTTGGCCCTGCGCGCGGCGTTGATGTTCTCGGCCAGCACGGCCATGAAGGTATCGTCAATCACACCTTGTTCCTGTTCCAGTGCCTTGTAGATGTCGGGCGCGTCCAGCAGCTTCTTCAGCGTCTGCGCCGCCTCGGTGATGCGGGCCTTGGCCGCCTCGTCAATCTCCTGAGTCATTTTCAGGATGAGGTCGCGCTTGCGGGTGAGTGCGGCCTTCTCCTCGGTGGGTGTGCGGTCAATGCGGCGGGTGAGCGACTCGAAGAAGGCGTAGTCCATCAGCGGGCGGGCCAGCGAGACGTAGGCGGCCAGCACATCGTCGGAGTCGGCCTTGAGCACCAGCTCCAGCAGTTTGTCGGGCGTCAGCCGGTCGCCGAGCTGCTGCAGCTCGCGCACCGCATCCTGTACCTTTTGTTGGCGCGCCAGCAGCTTCTGCCCGACGGTGCTGTGCTCGACCAGCTTGTTTTGAAGGTCTATCATCCGCCGCGCCGCCGCCGGGCTTCCGTTGGCCGCCGTCGCCTGGATGGAGGCCGAAAGGATCTGGAAGAAAGTCTCGTCAATCTCAGCGTCTTTCTCTTTGATGAGCGCCGGCAGTTGCTCGTCCGGCGTGGTCAACAGAGTCTGGATGAGCTGCGCCTTGGCGCGTTGAGCGTCCAGCATCTCGCGGGTGATGCCGTCGGCCTCGAGCACGCGGTCTACGATGCCCTGTAGGGTGAGTGCCTGGCGCGGGTTGAGTAGATAACCCTTGCGCTTCTCCTGCGGCAGCTTGTTGATGACTTCGTTGACCAGCTTGCCGATGACGCGCTCCTGTTCCGCCTGTGGCAGACCGAGTGTCATGGGCACATAGCTCATCAAGATTTCCTTGTCCGCATCATGGTACACCAGGATGGTGGCGGCCTGACCTTGAAAGCGGCAGGCAGGGCAATTGATCAGATTGAACTGCCCGTTGAGAAAGCGCTGCTTGGCATCCGGGTCTTGCGTCACATCAAAAAGCTGTTCGAGCATGACGCTCACCGGCTGGCGGCACTGTGGGCAGGAAACAATGGTCTTGACGGGGGGCATGAAAGAACCTTTCAGATTCTGGATTATAACGGATGACTCCACTGAAAAAACATGATCTCACCGCGAAGCCGCGGAGAGCGCGGCGAACAGCGCCAAATTCGCTTTTGTTTTTCTTGGCGTTCTTGGCATCTTCGCGGTTCAAATGAACTTTTCTCAGTAGAAGGCTTGAGCCGGGCCAGCCCAGACCTATCGAGCGCCCGCAAGTGCTTGAGATTGCGCAAGCTGGCATACCAGGCATCGAAGGCCACCCGGCGTGGGCAAAAGC
>JANWXR010000199.1 GCA_025057205.1 Anaerolineales bacterium
CTGGATGAACTCAATCAGCTGGCGCAGAGCAAGACGGCGTTGGTGCAGGTGCGCGGCGAGTGGATGCAGTTCGACCCAAACGAAGTGCAGGCCGCGCTCAAATTAGTCCAGCGGCATCGCAAGAGCAACGGCAAGCTGGCGCTGGGCGAAGCGCTCAGCCTGGCGCTGGCCGGCCCCGGCGAGTGGGAGGGGCTTCAGGTCGAGTCGGTGCGTGTGGACGAGTGGCTCGACGGCCTGCTGCAACGGCTCAGCGGTCACCAACCGCTGGCCATCCTGCCGCAACCGGCCGGCTTTGTCGGCAAGCTGCGCCCGTACCAGGTGAACGGTTTTTCGTGGCTGCACTTCCTGCGGCAGTATGGCTTCGGCGCCTGTATGGCGGACGACATGGGACTCGGCAAGACGATTATGCTGCTGGCCCTGCTCGCCAGAGACCTTGACGAAGAGAAACTCACTCAGCCCATTCTGCTCATCTGCCCGACGACCGTGGTCAACAACTGGGTGCGCGAAGCGGCCCACTTTACGCCGCGGCTGAAGTGCTATGCCCATCACGGCCCGAGGCGCCTCAAAGGCGAGAGATTCATCAACGGCGTGCGCGACTATCACGTCGTCATCACCAGCTATGCCCTGCTGCCCCGCGACGCCGAATTCATCGAGCAGGTCGCCTGGGGCGGCGTGGTGCTTGACGAAGCGCACAACATCAAGAACCCGGTCACCAAACAGGCGCAGGTTGCACGCAAGCTCAACGCTGGCTACCGCATAGCCCTCACGGGGACGCCGCTGGAGAATCGCCTGCACGACCTGTGGAGCCTGATGCAGTTCCTCAACCCCGGCTACCTCGGCTCAGCGGAGTCGTTCCAGCGCAACTTTGCCGGCCCGATCGAGCGCGACCGCGATGAGCGCGCCGGCGCCCGCCTGCGGGCGTTGACCGGGCCGTTCATCCTGCGCCGTCTCAAGACCGACAAGGCTATCATCCAAGACTTGCCGCCGAAGAACGAGATGAAGGAGTACTGCGGCCTGACGAAGGAACAGGCCGCTCTCTATCGCGCCGTCACCAACGAATCGCTTAGGCAGATTGCGGCGGCGAACGGCATTCGGCGGCGCGGTATCATCCTGGCCACGCTCACCAAGCTCAAGCAGGTCTGCAACCATCCGCGCCATCTGCTCGGCGATTCCAGCGAGCTGCGAAACCGTTCCGGCAAGCTTAACCGCCTGACGGAGATGCTAGAGCAGGCGCTGGCCGAAGACGACCGCGTGCTCATCTTCACCCAGTACGCCGAGATGGGCACAATGCTGCACGAATACCTGACCGAGGTCTTCGGCGAGACCCTGTACCTGCACGGTGGCACGCCTGCTGCCAAACGCGCACAGATGATCGAACAATTTCAGAATGGCGGGCCACAGTTGTTTGTGCTCTCGCTCAAGGCCGGTGGGGCCGGAATCAATCTGACGCGCGCCAACCGTGTCTTTCACTACGATCGCTGGTGGAACCCCGCCGTCGAGAACCAGGCCACCGACCGCGCCTTCCGTATCGGGCAAACGCAGACCGTTCAGGTGCACAAGATGATTTGCCGCGGCACGCTCGAAGAGCGCATTGACGAGCTAATCACCCGCAAGCTGGAGCTGGCCGAGCAGATTGTCGGCGACGGCGAAAGCTGGCTGACCGAGCTGAGCACCGATGAGTTGCGCGACCTGCTCATTCTGCGGAAAGAGGCAATAGATGACTGAAGGTGGAGGTGTGGAAGGGGCAGGTATCATGCGTCACGTACTGGGTGTCACGTATTGCGTATCACGTATCACGTGCCGCGTGTTCCGTTTGCTTTTCGGAGATGAAATGCGCCGATAAAGACTACCCGACCACCGGATGATCTGACTACTTGGCCGATTGACTATTTGACTGGAGTCTGGCAAATCCCGGCTCGGACACAAGATATGGCGGTCAGGCAAAGCAGCAAGCCGCCATATCTGGCACCAAAAGTTCCATTTGCCAAAGTCCAGTATTTGACTACTCGACTACGATGAGCGCTCTCGATACCCTTGAGTCCCTCCTGGCCCGCTACGAGCTTTACGAGCCGGACCTGGGCCATAAACTGCGCACCTCGGCGCATATCCTCATCCTTGGGCTGGGGCGCGCCCAGTTGATGGCCTGGGAAGCGTCTTCGCTTGCCCATCTCTATGGCGAAGAAAACTATGCCACCTTTACCGCACTGGTGAACGGTTTCCGATTCCAGCCGCCGCTGGCTACGGCGCTGCTTAAGCCTCAACTGAAGAGCCAATATGTTTATTACTGGAACCGCGACTTATCCGAGCGCGTGGAGCGCGTGCTACTGGAAGGCGCGCGCCTGGAACTGCACTACTCCAACCGCAACGGCCGCTATCTGCTAGAGGCCGAGTTCCCACCGCTGACGCAGGCGCAACGCGAAGACGCCTACCGGTGGCTAAGCCGCGCCGATACGCTGCGCGACCTGGCGCGCGGCACACCGCTCAAGCCTGAGACGCTTGCGCAGCTCCAACTCGTCCCGGCCTGGGGCGAGTGCAAAGTCGGATTCTCTCACCGGTCTCAGACGGCGCAGGAGCTTGGCCTGAAGTTCATGTGCCGCGCCCTTACAGTGTATCCCGCTTACCTGCCGGTGCTGCGGGGGCTGGGTGGAGAAGTTGCCATCCGTCGCTGTATCGAGACCGAGCTACAACAGCGCGAAGCGGACTTCGCTGCTGCCGTCGCCACGCTGCCGGTCTCCCCCGCCGAATTCTGGGCCGCGCCGGAGTTGCCCGCCATCCCGCTCCCACACGAGGTGGAACCCGGCACCGGCCTGGGCGCGCACCTGCCGCCCGCCAACTTTTGGAAGAAGCCTGAAGACAACGCCCTGCTGGCCGATGTGCTGGCGCGAGTCTATAAGAACATCCCGCGCAAAATCAGCAAGCTGACCGTGCCCAGAACATGGTAGTCGAGTGGTCGGGTGGTCGGTTGGTCAGGTAGTTGGGTGGTCGAGTCGTCAGTGGAGGGAACGGAAATGGCGGTTCCGAAAATCACCGACGCGGCGATCAAGAGCTGGCTTGGCGCGACGTACGCCGAACGCGGCTTGAATTACTATCGCAATGGCCATGTGCTGAGCTATCACTGGTCGGGCAAGAGGTTGACCGGGCGCGTCCAGGGCAGCGAGTCTCGGCCCTACCGCGTCACGATACGTTTCGCCGCCGGCGAGTATCCGTATGGGGATTGCTCCTGCCCGATGGGCGGCGGCTGTAAGCAT
>JANWXR010000019.1 GCA_025057205.1 Anaerolineales bacterium
CATCCGCGACAATGGTGCTTACATGGACCCGCGGGTGCGCAAAGACTGGTGGCAGAACTACTGATCGTTTCCTCAAAAAAGCGTTGCATGAAAACTAACACCGCTCTCCCCACCGCCGCAAACGACCGCTTGGCTGCACTCTACGAAGTCTCTCGCGCGCTCGGCTCCACGCTCAACCTGGACGAGCAGCTCACCCTAACGCTAGACTCGGCCATCCGCCTGACGGGTGCGGAGCGCGGCTTCCTCGTATTGATGGAAGGTGATGACCTGGTCTTCCGGCTGGCGCGCGATAACAGGCAGGAGTCGCTGGACGAGTCGGCCTTCGAGGTCAGCCGCTCGGTGGTGCGCCGGGTAGGCGAGACCAAGGCGCCCGTGCTCACCACCAACGCCCAACAAGACCCGCGCTTCGCTTCGCAGGACTCGGTCATCAACTACGCGCTGCGCTCGATTATGGCCGTGCCGCTCCTGGTGCGTGGCCAAATCATCGGCGTGCTGTACGTGGACAACAAAGCCAGAGCAGGCTTGTTCGGTCAAGCCGACCTTGACCTGCTAAGCACCTTCGCCGGGCAGGCCGCCATCGCCATCGAGAACGCGCGTCTGTACACTCGCACCGACCAAGCGCTGGCCGCCCGCATTGGTGAGCTTCAGACTATGCAGATGATTGACCGCCAGCTCAACGCTACGCTCAACTTCGAGAAGGTGATGGCGTTGACGCTGGAGTGGGCCGCGCGCTACACCGCTTCGCGCACCGGCTGGATCGGCATCTTTGAGTCGAACGAAGCCGGGCAGGCAGTGGTGCGCATCATCGCCCGCCATGGCACCACCGGTACGCGCTCACTTGCCGGCGGCCCGGGAGCTTCTACCGCTGCCATGATGGCCGCGACCGACCCGCTGGTGCAAGCCGCCACTGCTGCGCGCCAGGTGCAGAGCTATGCGCCCAACCCGGCCAGCGGCGAACCGGCCCGCATCGTTGCGCCCGTGATTGTCCAGGAAGACCGCGTGCTGGCGCTCATCGTGCTGGAGCGGCCCAACCATGCCTTCAGCCAGAGTGCCGCCGAGTTCGTGGCTCGTCTGGCCGACCATGCCGCCTTTGCTATCGAGAACGCGCGCTTGTATAACGCCCTCAAGCGCGCCAACGACTCCAAGAGTGAGTTCGTCCGCACCGTCTCTCACGAGCTGAAGCTGCCGATGACGGCCATCAAGGGTTACGCCGAGCTGATGCTCAACGGAGTGGCCGGCCCCATCAATGACCAGCAGCGGCAGTTCCTCAACGTTATCCGCTCGAACGTTGAGCGCATGACGGCGCTGGTCTCCAACCTATCCGATATCTCACGCCTCGAGTCGGGCCACATCCGCATCGAGCTGCACGCAGTAGACGTGGCGCATACCGTCAAAGAAACGCTCAAGGGCCTGCAGGGCGCGTTCACGGAAAAGAACCAGACTGTCCACCTCAACTTGCCGGGCGCGCTACCGCCTGCGCGCACCGACTCAGGCCGGCTGATGCAGGTGCTTACCAACCTACTTAGCAACGCCAACAAATACTCGCCAGCCGGCGCGACCATCACCGTGACCGTTGAGACGGCGCCGCCCTTCCTGCGTATCAGCGTGGCCGACACCGGCTATGGCATCTCGCCTGCTGATCAGGCTAAGCTCTTCACGCCGTTCTTCCGCTCCGAAGAGGCCCCCATTCGTCAGGAGCAGGGCTGGGGCCTTGGCTTACACTTGAGCAAGCGCCTGGTGAATATGCTGGGCGGCACACTCACCGTGCAGAGTGAATTGGGCAAAGGCAGCACCTTCTCCTTCACCGTGCCAATAGATGGGTAACATTGTCTCATAATCCGTATTCCGTTTCACCTAACACTCAATACGCAACCGCGATACGTTTCAGTCTCCAGCCTTCAATCTCCACTTCTCCATCCACACTTTTAGGTAGCATCCCCCACTCATCCATCCCTTCAGGTGCTCCCGGATTAGTCCTATAAGTCTTCGCGGTTGCAGGCTGTAGAATCTTCCCAAACCACCCCTGGAGGACAACATGACCCGCCTGACCGTAGAAGAACTGAAGCAAGCCTGGGCGACCGACCCGCGCTGGCAAGGGATCACGCGCCCCTACACGGCTGAGGACGTGGACCGGCTGCGCGGCTCAATTCAGTTGGATCACACGCTGGCGCGACTGGGCGCGGAGAAGTTGTGGAAGCTGCTTCACACTGAGCCGTACGTCCGTGCGCTCGGCGCGCTCACCGGCAATCAGGCTGTGCAGCAGGTGCAAGCCGGCCTCAAGGCCATCTACCTCAGCGGCTGGCAGGTGGCCGGCGACGCCAACGACGCGCTGACCATGTACCCCGATCAGAGCCTGTATCCCACCAGCAGCGTCCCCACCGTCATCCGCAAAATCAACAATGCCCTCTTGCGCGCCGACCAGATTCAACACATGGAAGGCTCAAATGAGTTTGACTACTTCGCGCCGATCGTGGCCGACGCCGAGGCCGGCTTTGGCGGGCCGCTCAACACCTTTGAGCTGATCAAGGCGATGATTGACGCCGGCGCGGCGGGCATCCATCTTGAAGACCAGCTCTCCTCGCTCAAGAAGTGCGGGCATATGGGCGGCAAGGTGCTCGTGCCCATCCACGAATTTATCCAGAAGCTGATCGCCGCGCGCCTGGCCGCCGATGTGATGGGCGTGCCCACCGTACTCATCGGGCGCACCGACGCGCTTGGCGCCAACCTGATTCGCGGCGACATTGACAAGATAGATCAGGACTTCCTGACGCACACGCGCACCTCGGACGGCTTCTTCGTCGTCAGGAACGGCATGGAGTACGCTATCGCCCGCGCTCTGGCCTTCGCGCCCTACGTGGACCTGATCTGGTGCGAGACCTCCACACCTGACCTGAACGAGGCCCGCGAATTCGCCCGCGGCATCCACGCCCAATACCCCGGCAAGATGCTGGCCTACAACTGCTCGCCGTCCTTCAACTGGAAGCGCAACCTGAGCGACGCCGACATCGCCCGCTTCCAGGACGAGCTGGGCGCCATGGGGTACAAATTCCAGTTCATCACGCTGGCCGGCTTCCACACCCTCAACGCCAGCATGTTTGAGCTGGCCTATCATTACAACCGCGAGGGCATGCCGGCCTTCGTGCGCCTGCAGGAGCGCGAGTTCGAGATGGAGCGGACAATGGGCTTCAAGGCCATCAAGCACCAGCGCTTCGTCGGCGCTGGCTACTTCGACCAGGTGCAGATGACGGTGACCGGCGGCGACGTCTCCACTGTCGCCCTCAAAGGCTCAACGGAGGAGGAGCAGTTCTACGCTACGACGAACGGCAAGCACTGAACGCACGTGTGAGTCCACTAAAAAGGTCTTCCTTCTCCTCGATAGCGGTCTAATTGAAGTGGTGAGGGCGGTATAAAAACCGATGTATCAGGTACTCATCACTTAATTTTGAACCACTACCGGTAGAACTCACGTGGATGTTGTGAGAATACCGGCCGGTTTTTGACTCCGCTGACTCGCCAGTTCTCTCAAGCGCTGAAGGCCGGGTGGTGGCTGTCGCTCCTGCTCCTGGCATTGTTCCACCGTTGCCGCCTCGACCTCGCGCAAATGAGCCTCTACCTTTTCGCGATAGTGCTAATAGTAGGTCACCGCAGCGTAAGTCTGCTCCAGAGTCAGGGTGCGGTAACGCGCACAAATCTATTCGGCGTCCAACCCAAGCTCAAGATAGTCGAACAGAATCGCTTCGATCCCAATCCGCGTGCCTTTGACGCGAATGTCGGTTGGCGTCACGACCTCGAAGTAATCTTCCAGTTGCATGAGCCTCACTCCAGCTCGCCGGCATTATAGCCAAAGCGCCCACTGACCAACCATCATGTGTCAAAAGCCGCTTGCCTCGACGTCAGCCTGAATCACCCGGAGCGCGGCCCGCGCCGCCAGCTGCTGCACTTCAGCCCAGCCGGCCTCGACGGACATGCGGCGCAAATGAGCAAGCACGGCAACGGCCTCGTCATCCGTTAGCTCTAGCCAGGCTTTGCGAATGAGGGGCGGGTCTTCGGAGAGCAGCGCTGCCCACATCTCTTCAAGTTCCATCATAGCACGGCCTCCAGCTGCAACTAGGGAATCCACGAAAGACACGAAGTTACACGAAAAGGACACGAAGTTTCACGAAGAGCATACAAGTTCCTTCGTGTGACTTCGTGGATTCAGAATTTTGGCGGCCCATATAGTTTTTCGGGGCAATTCTGTAGACGTCACACCTGACTTGAGCGGGTGGAGGTATTCGATATCGGTCTCGTGAATCAGCCAGGCGCGGTTGAGCGCGCGATACCGGTCGAGGTCATACCTGGCGGCGGAAGCATCGAGGGCCGTCTCTTGCATGCAGCGTAGATAGACGGCGTTGTTGACATGGCCGTAGGCGTCCAGTTCGGAGTAGCAAACTCGGAATTTGCGGGTAAAGGTTAGGGGCATGGCAGTGCGCAAATTGTCACACAGAATCGGTGACAACGCTCACTGCAAGATCGGACATACTCTGGCTAAGATGAGGGCGAGGCAACAAAGAGCCGTCGCTGAATCGGTGAAGACGCATCAGCGTCGCAGCAACGAGAGACACACTTTTTTCCAGCGAGCGTATTGGTGGCTTGGACCTAAATCCTAGGCAAAGGCCAGCACCATAATTTTGGCTCATCACTCTCTGACCGTGCCGCCGAATCTCGGCGGCGGCTTTTTTAATTCCCGACCCGTTCCAATCGCAGCAGTAGGCCGCCCTGGGGACGGAGTGTGACCAGCGGCTCGGCCTGCACGCTGTGCCCCGCTGCGGCCCGCAGCCGGTAGCGTTGCGCCACCGTCGCCAGGATCAGCGCGCCCTCCACCAATGCAAAGGTGTTGCCGATACAGAGCCGTGGCCCGCTGCCAAAAGGGAGATAGCCGAAGCGCGGTACGCTCTCACCAAGAAAGCGCTCCGGCCTGAAAACATCGGCTTCCGGCCACAATTTCTCATCACGGTGAACAACGTAGGGGCTAATGATGACTAGCGCACCTGCTGGAATAATATGTCCGGCAACTTCATCTGCGGCGCGCGCCCGGCGTGTGATCAGCCAGGCCGGCGGATAGAGCCGCAGCGCTTCGTCGAAGACGGCGCGGGTGTAGGGCAGGTGAGGCAGGTCGTCCACGGCCGGCGGGCGCCCGTTCAGCCGCTGCGCCAGCTCCGCGGCGAGGGCGCTGCTCGCAGCCGGGTTCTTCGCCAGCAGGTACCACGTCCAGCTCAGCCCGCTCGCAACCGTCTCGTGCCCGGCGATGATGAGCGTGATGATTTCGTCGCGCAGCTGCCGGTCGCTCATCGGCTGGCCGTCCTCCGTGCGCGCAGCCAGCAACAAGTCGAGCAGATCGCCGTTTTGAATTCCGGTGGATTCGGCGCGGCGGGCGGCGATTAGCCGGTAAACGGAGTCGTCCAGCATCTGCAAGGCACGGTGGAAAGCGCGGTTGCGCGGCGTGGGCACGAAGGGCGGCAGCGCCAGCGGGGTCTGCGCGCGATAGACGATGTAGTCGAGCGTGATGAGCACCGCCTGCACCATGTCGCTGGCCGCCGCGCTCAGGTCCACGCTGAACAGCGTCCGCCCGACGATCTCCAGCGTCAGCTTCATCATCTCGTGGTCAATATCGAGCGTCACGCCGTCGGGCAGGGCGTCCCAGCGTGTCAGCATCTTCTTCGTTGCGCCGACCATGGTCTGGCCGAAGGCAGCCACGCGCTGGCGATGAAACGCAGGCTGCATCATCCGCCGCTGCTGCAGCCAGTAGTCGCCGTCGCTGGTGAGCAGGCCCTCGCCGGTGACGAGCGCCAGCGTGTTGAATTGGAGAGTGTCCCTCGTGTAATTGCGGGCGTTGTCCTGCAGGACGTGGCGCACGCCCGCCGGGTCGCTGACGGCGTAAACCGGCAGGTTGCCGATAGGGAACTGGGTCACGCCGCCGTAGGTGCGGGCGCAGTTCAGAAGGAACTCGTGTGGCGCGCGCTGGATGGCTCTCAGCTGGCGCAGCATCTCCGCGCCGGTCGGGCCAGGGGCCGTCATCTTCATCGCCCGCCATGATAACAAAAAGGCTCGGCCAACGCTCCGTTCCGGAGATGTTCGTTGGGGTTACCAAAGATGGTTTCGGGTCGGCGTGAAGCCTGCGCCGCACAGCCCAATCATGCCAAACCAGGCAAGCGGCGGTGCGCAAAATGTGGCAAAATTTGCCCATGCTCCCATTTCCCATCGAACAGCAGATCACCTTCTTCTACACCCGCGATCTTTCCGCCACTGCTGACTTCTATGAGCGCGTGCTTGGCCTGCGCCTGGCGCGCGATCAGGGCCACTGCCGCATCTACCATGTCGCCGGCAATGCCTACCTCGGCTTTTGCGACCGGATGGACCGGCCCACCTCGCCAACGGGCGTGGTCTTCACGCTGGTGACCGGGCAGGTGGATGAGTGGTGCGCACACCTGCGGGCGCACGGCGTGACCTTCGAGAAGGAGCCGGAGGACAACGCGACCTATCGCATCTACAACGCCTTCGTACGCGACCCCGACGGTTACCTGATCGAGATTCAGCGCTTTTGGGATCGGCTGGAATGAGCCTGTTGCGAGACGTGCTGAGTTGCGGCTGGCGTGGAGTGCTGGCGGTGAGCGTGCTGCTCGGGGCTGTCGCCCTGGCATTCGCAGACAGCCCGCCGCCGGACGTGCGCTTCGGCGCGATTGAAGCTTGGATGGCGCCCGAGGCGGCCCGCGACTTGCGCGTCGGCTGGGACCGGATGCTGGTGGACTGGTACAAGTATCAGCCGGAGAACGCTGACCAATGGATAGTTCCGCCGGAGGACAACGAGCGCGTCAATCTGACAATTGCGGCGGGGCGTGAGATGGTGCTGCTGCTGCGCGGCACGCCGGCCTGGGCGACCGACGGCAAGCCTTATGCCGGCGTGCCCCGCGGCCTTCAGCTGCCGGTGGACGATCCTGGCAACGTCTGGGCCGGCTTCGTCTGCCGCGTGGTGCGCGAGTACGCCGGGCGCGTCAACCGCTTTATCATCTGGAACGAGCCCGACATCGCGCCGGATGAGTACGGTGTGCAGTTCCTCGGCACCGTCGAAGACTACTATCAACTCGTCAAGGTCGCCTACCTGGCCGCCAAACAGACCAACCCGCAGGTGCAGATCCATCTTGGCGGGCTGACGTACTGGCACGACGTGGTCTTCAAGCGCCGCCCATACTTGCAACGCTTCCTAGAAGTGGCGGGTCGCGACCCGACTGCGCGCGAGAACAACTACTACTTCGACGTGGCTACGGTGCACATCTACTTCCGTACCGAGACCGTCTATGAAATCATCACCCTGTTCCGCGATATCCTACGCCGGGCCGGCCTGCAACACCCCATTTGGCTAAACGAGACCAACGCCGCGCCGGCCAACGACCCGCATATGCCGTGGCGCAACGCCATGTTTCAGCTGACGATGGACCAGCAGGCGGCCTTCCTGGTGCAATCATTTGCGCTGGGGCTGGCGGCGGGGGCGGAGCGCGTCGCCGTTTACAAGCTGGCCGAGATTTACCCGCCTATCCCCGGCGCGGATTACAACGGCCTGTACCGGCCCGATGGCTCGGCGCGTCCGGCGGTGGAGGCCTTCCGCGCCATCACCACCCACTTCGCCGGCGTGCGGCGCGTCTCTCACTTTGTGAATAGCCGCTACCACGAAGTCCGCCTGGAGCGCGAGAATGCCGTGACGCGCGTATTGTGGGCGCGCAGCGACCGCTGGGTGCTGGTCAGCCTGACGGCCACGCGCGGCGCGCAGAGCGTGGTCATTTATGACCACCTCGGCCAGCCCCTGCCGCTGAATTTCTCCGGCGCGCTGACGTACACCTTCACGCTGCCCGGCGCCGTCTGCCGCGACCCACGCGTCGGCTGTCTGGTCGGCGGCATTCCGTTTCTGGTTGTCGAAACCCTCAAAGAGTGATGTGCTAAAATCCCGACCGGCTCTATGTCCGACCTGCAGCCCGCCTTCCCGCGCGTTCGCAATGCCCGCACCCGCGCCGTCAGCCAGCGCGAGACCTTCTGGCAAATTACTCTGCCGCTCAGCATCACCCTGCTGCTGGTGGTAGGGCTGATGGTCTTCATCGCGCTGAGCGCCGCCGGTGTGTTCATCCCCACGCCCACGCGCTCGCTGGCCGACGTGTCCTTGATGTTCCTCATCTCGCTGGCCGCTGGCGCTGCGCTGGTGCTGCTGGCGGTGCTTGTCGCGTTGTGTGTGGCGGCGTGGTATGGCTTGCGCGAGCTACCCTACGTCCTCAAACGGGTGCAGGATTTTGTGTGGCTGGTGGCCATGAACGCCAAAACGGCGACGCGCCAGGTGGACAGCCGCGTGGTGGGGGTGCATCTCTCCGCCGCCGCCCTGCGTAGCATCGGCCAGGGCTTCCGCGACCTGTTTCGGCGAGAAAGGATGTTTTGAGTGAATGGGACGGGACTGGCGTACGCAAGCGATAGTGGTGGGCGCGGTAGCCGGCGCGCTGTTTGGCCTGCTGGCGGCGCGGCTGTACATCACCTCGGTTGAGGAGGAGGCCGCGCAGAGGGGCGAGACGCCGCGCCTGAGCCTGGCGCGGGCCGTGCCCATCGGCCTGGCCGTGCTCGGCGTCCTGCGGCAAATCTCGGCGTCGCCCGCTAAGCGCTCCGCGCGCAAAAAGCGCTAAAGCGCTCAAAAACGCAAAGCCGCCTGACTTGTTCGGGCGGTTTTTGTTCAGATGGCTGACTTTTTATCAGTGATGATCCATTGTCTGCTTTTGGTGAGCCTGTGGCAGGGCAAAACGATGCGCTTGCAATGTTGGCATAGCCATCCCCGGTGACAACTCAAAACCGGCGCGTTGGCTGAGGGTTAGGCCGGCTTGGTTTTCCTAATTTGAACGTTGGCGCATGGTCGGTACAATTAGTACTGCCGTCCTATGAGCTCCATCGTCTACGCCGATGCCTCGTCCATTGTGCTCCGTAGAGTGGGGCGCTATGAAATCATCAGAGAGATTGGCCGGGGCGGCATGGCCACCATCTACCTCGCCCATGACCCGGTCACCGACCGGCCTGTCGCCCTCAAACTGCTGCACGTCCACTTCGTCCGCGACCCGCAGTTCCGCACCCGCTTCATGCGCGAGGCTAAAATCGTGGCCGCGCTCGAACATCCCAACATCGTACCAGTGTACGACTTCAGCGGCGAGCAGAGCATCCCCTACATCGTCATGCGCTACATGCCGGGCGGCACGCTTGAGCACCGCATCACTGGCAGGCCGCTGCCCCTCTCGCAAATCGTGCCCATCGTGCAGAACATCGCCGCTGCGCTCGACCATGCCCACGCCGCTGGAATCGTCCACCGCGACCTCAAGCCCTCCAACATCCTATTCGACGCGCAAGGCTACGCTAGCCTGTCAGACTTCGGTCTGGCCAAGTTGACCGAGCGCGTCGTCACGCGCATCACCTTCAGCGGGGCGATGGTCGGCACGCTCGATTACATGAGCCCTGAGCAGGCGATGGGCGAACAGAATCTGGACGGACGCAGCGATCAGTACTCCTTCGGCGTGATTCTGTACGAGATGCTGACCGGCTCGGTGCCGCACTTGGGTGAGAGCCCGATGAAGGTGCTCTACAAGCACATGACCGAGGCGCCGCCTGTGCTCGACCTGCGCCGGCTCGGCTTGCCGGAAGGCTTCAATGAGGTGATCGCCCGTGCGCTGGCTCACAACCCCGCTGACCGTTACCCGACGGTGGGCGACTTCGCGCGCGAAGTGGCTGCTCTATGGAACGGCCCGTTGCTGCCCAGTCCGCTCAAAGTTGCCGAGGTGACCGAAACCCAGCCCTTTCATATACCGGTTCGCTCCCGGATTGGCTCAGTGCGGGCCGCACCGTTAAGGACGATGTTGGAGCGGCGTGCGCCGGGCTTGGCCTGGCTGATCGGCGGTGTCTTAGGCACGCTGTTGTGCCTGGGCCTGGCGGGCGTGGCCTTTGCAAGCCTGAACGGCGGCGGATTGGCGGGCCTGTTGTGGGGTACGGCGACGCCGACCGTGACGGCGACGGCCACCGCGACCGCCACGGCGACCTTCACTCCCACGTCGACGGCGACCGAGACGCCAACCGCCACGCCGACCGAGACACCCTCGCCCGCGCCGACGAACACCGTGCCGCCGCCCCCGGCCACGCAGCGCTCGCCTGTCCTCTTCCCGACGGTGACTATCGTGACGCTGGTGATGCCGGCTACGGCTGCGCCGACGTGGCCGCCCAGTGCTACGTTGCCGCCCACCTCGCCCCCGGCTGAGCCACCCATATCGTCTCCAGCTGAGCCGCCCACATCGCCTCCAGCCGAGCCGGCCACCCCCACGCCGGTTCCGCCGTAATCCATTCAGGTCAGGTGACTATGCCAACGTCTCTCTCTCGCAGAATAGTTTTGGTGAGCCGAATTGGTCTGACTATGCTCATGTTTCTGGTGCATGTCAACATCAGTGCACCCGCACTTCGCGTCGCCGTGGCGCAGGGAGCGATGTTTGTGGTGACGACGACCAGCGACGCGCCCGATGCGACTCCCGGCGACGGCGCGTGCGCTTCCACGATTCCGGGAGGCGCCTGCACGTTGCGCGCCGCAATTGAGGAGGCCAATCAGCAGACGAATGGAGCAACGATCCTGTTGGCCGGTGGCCGTGATCCTCTCACCTATACTTTGGCTTCCGGCTCAAGTGCGCTGGTGATTCAACGTTCCCTGACGCTGCAGAGCCCGACCGGCGCCGGTCTGCGTGTTGTGGATGGCAGCGGGCTCGCACCAAACAACCCCCTCTTCGATGTGCTCACCGGTACGGTAGTGATTGCCGGCGTGACGATTTATGGCGCGCCCTTGGGCGGCATTGTTAACCGCAGCAGCGCCAGCCTGATCCTTTCAAACAGCGCGCTGATTGGAAACCGTAATGCTGGTCTGCTCAACGACGGCGGTGTCGTCCGAGTCGTCAACAGTACCTTTTCCGGCAACAGCGGCAGCGGTCTCTACAACCAAGTAAACGGACAGATGTACCTCGGCAACGTAACCGTGGTGTCCAATACCGCGACAGTTGGTGGTGGCCTCTTTAATAATAGGGGCACGGTCACCGTGACGAACTCGCTGATCGCCGGAAATAGCGCGACCTCGTCGGCACCAGATTGTTATGGAAGTTTCGTTTCAGCCGGTTACAACCTGATCGGCAACCTGGACGATTGCACCGGCTTCGAGAACAATGACTTGGTTGGCTTTGCGCCCCGCGTCGGGCCGCTGCGTGACAATGGCGGCCCTGCCCTTACACATGCGCTTTGGAGCGACAGCCGCGCGATTGATGCCGGCTCCCCGGATGGCTGTCGTGACCATGCCAATGTCCTGTTGACGACCGACGCTCGCGGCGTGTGGCGCCCGCAGGGTGCGCGCTGCGATATCGGCGCGTTCGAGATGGCGTATGCCAGCCTGACCCAGGCTGCGTTCACCGTCAGCGATGCCGCTGCAACGGCGGTGATCTCGGCCACCGTCGCGAACCGTGTCCCCTTTGGGCTAACCGTGGACTATTCCACCAGCGGCGGCACCGCCCGGCCCGGCGTGGATTATACGGAGGCATCCGGCTCCTTCACTCTCTCAAGTATACCAGTCACCTTCACTATCCCCATCACTGGCAGCCCGCTGTACACCGGCGACCTGACGTTCAACGTCGCGCTCTCTGTGCCGCCGGGCGCCGGCCTCGGCACGCCCAGCGCGGCTACGGTCACCATCGTAGACTCGCAGCCGCCGCCGCAGACGCAGTTCGCGTCCGGCACGTACACGGCGCTCAGGTCCGCCGGCGCGGTCACGGCATTAGTCACGCTCAACACCGTCTCCGGTGTCACGGCCACAGTGAACTACGCGACGGTGAACGGCACAGCGCTGGCCGGGGTGGACTTCGCGCCGACCAATGGCACGCTGGTCTTTCCACCCGGCCAGACCACGCGACCTGTCACCATCACCCTGCTCAACCCCGGTTTCTACACCGGCGACAAGACCTTCTCGCTGGCGCTCAGCCAGCCGGTTAGCGCTACGCTTGGTGCACCTGCCTCCGCGACTATCGAGCTGGTGGATGACAACCCGCGCCGCATGTATCTCCCTATCGTGGCGCGCGGGCCGGAGTTCTACTCCAGCCCATGCGAGACTGAGCCGAACAACCTGGTGTCTCAGGCCAACGGCCCGTTGCAATCTGGTCGTCCGGTATGCGGCAACTATAACGGCGCCGACGCCCGCGACGACGACTATTTCTACTTTGAAAGTCGCCATAGCGGGCCGATCCAGGTCAAGGTGGACAATGCCATCAGCGGCTTGCAGGTGCAATTGTTCTATCAATCTACCAGCAACTTCGTCGGCTTTTCGGCCGGCCCGCCGTTTACTATTCTTTACTCCACCGGCGCGCCGGGTCGCTATTATGCGCGCGTCGTCATGCCCTCCGGCTACGTTGGCGGAACGTACTCCCTCACGGTCACGTATCCATGATTACCGATTTGTGATTGTGGATTTGTGATGGCGGATTGCTCGGACCTGCAGACGTCAATCCAAAATCCACAATCCACAATCCACAATCCACAATCCACAGTCCACAATCCCTCATGCTCCCACACACCCTCAAGCCAGCTGGGTTGTGGCTCGCCCGCGCGTTGTTGCTTGCGCTCATCTTCACCCTCATCCACCCGCCGCCCACCCCATCTATCGTCCTCGGCCCACCGCAGACTGTGGTCACGCAACATCCCATCGTTTGCACACACACGCGCGTCACCGATGAAGTCGAAGCCTGGAAGATATTGCGCACCTTTGAGATGGTACGGCAGATGGGTGCGCCGACCATCACCGAGTATTTTCCCTGGGCCTACTACGAGTCCCGGCGCGGCGAGTACGACTGGTTGCACGCCGATGTGCGCATTGATTACGCCCGCAATCAGGGCCTGACCGTTATCGCGCGTCTCGGCGGCATCGTGCCGGAGTGGGCACGCAAGCCCGGCGACCTCGCGCCCGATGACCCGCAGGCCATCCACACCCTGCTGCCCGAAGAGCGCTTCGCCGACTTCGGCGAGTTCGTCTATCAATTCGTCCGCCGCTACGCCGGGCGCGTCCGGCACATCATCATCTGGAACGAGCCGAACGTGACGTTGGAGTGGGGCTTCCGGCCTGTGGACCCGGAGGCCTACACCCGACTGTTGCGCCTAGCCTACGCGCGTGCCAAGGAGGCCGACCCGACCGTCAATGTGCTCGGCGGCGCGCTGGCCCCGACGCTGGAGCCGGCGACGAGTGAGCTGGCGCTGAACGATCTGCTCTACCTCGAGCGGATGTACGCGGCGGGCGCGGGCGAGGCGATGGACGCGCTGGCCGTGCATGCCTATGGCCTGCGCTTCCCGCCGGAAGAGCCGCCTGCCAACAACGCCCTCAACTTCCGCCGCGTCGAATTGCTGCGCGAGATCATGGTGCGCTTCGGCTATGGCGACCAGCCCATCTACATCACCGAGGGCGGCTGGAACGACTCGCCGCGCTGGACGCACGCGGTGCGGCCTCTCGCCCGCATCGAGTACACGCTGCGCGCGTTCCAATGGGCGGAGTCGAACTGGCCGTATGTCCGCGCCTTCTGCATCTGGGCCTTTCGTTACCCCGCGCCACAGCGCAGCTACGGCGACTACTTCACGCTGGTTACGCCGGAGTTCACCCCCAAACCGATTTACGAGGCGATCCGGGAATGGGCGACGAAGTGAGCGGCACCGGGAAGAGGAAGGACGGACGTCGGTGGGCGGTAGGCGGCGGATGGTGGTCGGGCGTCGTTGTTTTCGCAGCGGTGGCGGCGCTGGCGGCGATCTGGGTTGCGAGCCAGCAGCGCGAGGAAGATGCGGCCTGGGCGCGCATCCGGCTGACCGGCGTGCTGCGCTTGGCGACCGATGCCAGCTATCCGCCCTTCGCCGCCGTAGATGAGAACGGCGAACTGTTCGGCTTTGACATTGACCTGGCCGAGGCGCTGGGGCGGCGGTTGCGCGTGCGCGTCGAGTTCGAGAACATCGCCTACGACGCGCTGCTGGCCGCCGTCGTCTCCGGGCGCAATGATGTGGTCATCTCTGCCTTCGCGCCGCAGCCCGATAAGCTGGACGAGGCTGCCTTCACGCGACCGTACTTCGTAAGCGGGACGGTGGCGGTGGTGAAGGAAGAAGGAGGAAGGAAAAAGAAAGAAGGGGGAAGCTGGGCAGATTGGGCGCGAGGCCAGCGCCTGGCGGTGGAGTATGGGGCGGGGGGCGATGTGGCGGCGCGGCAGTGGGCGCGGCAACTTGCCGGGCAGCAGGCCGCCGGCGTGACCGTGCTGCCTCAGCCGACTGCGCAGGATGCGCTGCTCACGCTCGTCAATGGCGCCGCCGATGCTGCGCTGGTGGATGCAGTCACCGCCTATGAATTTCTGCGCTCGCAGCCGGGGCTGGCGCTGGCCGGCCCGCCCGTCGAGCCGGAGCCGTACGTCATCGCCGTTAGTGCCCGTAGCCGTGAGCTGCTGCTCGCCCTTAACCGCGCGCTGGCCGAGATGGAGGCCGACGGCACCTTGCCCGACTTACGGGCAAAGTGGTTTGGGGAGGCGGCCCGGTAACATTAGCCGTCCGTCGTTAGCCTGATGGTATGCGGGTAGGAGGATTATCACACCCGGGGGCGTTGCCTGGCGATGCGATTTTTCAGCGCCTTGAGTGTGTCGGGAGTTAACCCCTTTTCCGGCTTCACTCTCCTGCGCCTGTTTAGCGTCCGTTGAATTTCATCAAAGGAAGCCTGGCCGAGGCTTTGCAATAGGGCGGCAAAAGCCGTTTGCTGCCGGCGAGCTTCTTCTTCCGAAACGGGTTGAACGGTATAGGCCAGCGTCGCCTGTCGTGTGAGCGCAAAGACGATGTACTGATTGAGCGATACGGCTTCATTTCGGGCCAGCGTTTTCAGCTGGCGGTGAAGTGTTTCGGGCAGTCGCAAAGTCAAACGGCTCATCGTGCAATCCTCATTCTTCGGTCTGAAGAACCGGCTAAATATTACTCTCTTGCGCAGCGTTCCGCCTATGGCCTCAGCCACACAAAGTTGACCGTGCCTGCCGCGATGGTCGTTTCGAGCGAGAAGGTTTTGTCGCCGAGCTGAGTCTCGAACTTGCAATAGCCTGCGGGCACGTCGGTCATCGCCGCGTTTTCGCCGTAGGCGTCGTCGGGGGTCACGCTCGTGTCCCAGTATGTGTCCAGAAAGCGCCTTGCGCCGTCCGAGCAGATGAAGTTCACACGCATCCCGGGCAGATGCTGGCCGCGCTCGTTGGTCACACGCAGCGCGACCACGCCGGCGCCACTCGCGGGCGTCAGCCACAACTCCGGGTTGCGCGTCGCCCAGTAACTCTCCGGGTTATCCAGACGCACTTCAAAGTGCAGGTGCGGGCCATAAGCCACTCCCGTGGAGCCGACCGTGCCGAGCACCTCGCCGGCGCTCACCGGCTGTCCGCTGGTGACAGTCACTGTGTCTAAGTGCCCATACAGTGCAAACACGGGCCGGCCCTGCCAGCCCTGCGCCAGTTGCAGCACCACCAGGTTGCCGTAGAAGTTCGGGCGCGGGCCGAACTGCCGCTCGGCGTCGCTGCCCGCGTAGTACACCGTGCCCGAACCCACCGCCACTACCGGCGTGCCGAGCGGGTTGGCGAACTCCACGCCGTGATGAGTCTCCAGCTGTCCGCTCCACGTCGAGCCGTAGCGATAGCTGGAGGCGACGAAGACGTTGCCGCCTGCGCCGATGGGCCGCCCCATGAACAGATGCGGCTCACCGCCGAAGGTGGCCGGCGGCAGCGGGAAACGTCCGAGGTCGAGCGTGGGGTTGCGCGGCGGGGTGGGCGTAGCCGTGACTTCTGGCGTCGGCGTCAGAATGGGCGTGAGTGAGGCTGTGGGGGCGATGGGACTTGGCGTGTTGGTTGTTGTGGGACCGGGGGGCGCGGCGCTGGCAGTGAGGGCGGTGGCGGCGTTCTGCGTCAGGATTTGCGCCACGCGCGTCTCAATCGCCTGTGTCGCCGTAAGGTCTGGGCCGGGCGTGGTGGTCGCCGTTGCGCACGCCGCCACACTCAGCGCCAGCCACAGGCTGCACGTTGCCTGTGCTGCCCGGCTCCATCGCGCTCTCCATGCCGCGTTCCTCATCCGCTTCTGTTCCTCTTCAACCTGAAACTTTCTACTCTCCACTCGCTATTCCCCCGGCGCTTTCACCTTGAATACCACCCACGTCAGCCGTCCCGGCTCGACGCGCACCCTCTGCTCGTAGAACGTGGTGGTGTTGACGGCGACGCGGTACGTCCCGGCGGGCAGGTCGCCGAGAGCAAAGTTCTCCTGCAACACGTCATCGCCGTTGAGGGTCTCGCGCGCGTAGGTGGTGATGTACCTGGCCCGCGTCGGCTCGCCGACCTCGAGCGGGCGCACGACGACCGGCAAGTCGTACAGGACGTTGCCTTCTAAATCGGTGACGCGCCCGGCCAGCGCGCCGTAGGGTGTGTTGTTCGCGCCGGTCAGCGGCTTCAGCCACAGCTCCGGGTTGCGTGTGTGCGTGTAGGCGTTCCGACCCACGCGCACTTCAAAATGCAGGTGCGGGCCAATGGCGACGCCGGTCTGTCCCACCAGGCCGAGCACATCGCCGGTCATCACCGTCTGCCCGACCTGCGCCGTCACCGCCGAGAGGTGCGCGTAGAGTGTGTACACGTCCTGTCCGTTGAACCGCTCATCGAGGCGCACCACGACCAGCCGGCCGTAGAAGTGCGTGGACGGGCCGTAGGCGACCAGCGAGTCGTCGCCCGCCACGACCACGACACCAGGTGCAACCGCCAGCACCGGCGTCCCGGTAGGGTTGACGAACTCGACGCCGTGATGCGGCTCGCGCCGGCCCTGTTGCGTGGAGCCGTACCCATAGGTGCGGTCCACGTAGATGTTCGCATCGGGTGGGACGGGCCGCGCCAGCCAGAAGTGCTCGGCAGCGGAGGCGCAGGCCTGGTCAGGGCAGGGGGTTCCGGGAGTCGGCGGGGCATCTTCCGGCGCAGCGGTGACGGTCGGGCCGGCGGTGGGCAGCGGAGGCAGCGTAGGGAGGGGTGTGACTGTGGCGAGCACAACCGGCGGCACAGGTGAAGTGGCAACCGTTGTGGGGGTAGGGGGCAGAGGGGTTGGCTCGGTCGAGTTATTGGAGATTGGTGCGCATGCGGCGAAGCTTAACGCAAGGGCACAAAGGCGCAGGGTTGATAACGCAGAGGCGCAAGGGCACAGAGGCGCAAGGGTTTTCAGTCTTTGCGCGTCTCGCGTTAAGAACCCTTTCATCACTTTCGCTCGCTTAACGTCCGTTCCACTTCGGCCAGCCGCTCTGCCACGCGTGCTTCTAGCTCGGCCACTTCGCGCAGCCAGGCTTCGGCGGCGCTGCGGTCCTGCACGTTGGCGGCGTTGGCGCGCACGTTGAGGGCGGCCCCGGCAAAGGCGGCCCGCGCCAGGTGGGCGGCGCTGCCGGCATCGGATTTGGCGTTGATGTTGCCCCGTGCGGCGGCGATGGCGGCAAGGTCGAGTGTGCGCGCGGCGGCGCGGGCCACGCGCAGCGGCACGGCAGCGGCGCCGTGATAAGCACGTTCAATGGCCGCGTCGCGCGCGGCGGCCTGCTCGTCGGTCGTCTTCGGCAACTGATAGGCGGCCATCACCGCTTCGAACGCAGCGGAGTCCTCGGCGACGGCGGCGGTCAGTTCCGCGCGTAGGGCGTCGGCTTGCTCCAGCAGCGTGGCCATCTCTGCGGAGACGCGCTCGTATTTCTTCTTGCCGAGCGTCAGCCGCGCCACCATGCCCACCAGCCCGGCGGCCATCGCGCCCGCATAAGCGGAAGCCGCGCCGCCGCCCGGCGTTGCCGTTCCGGCGGCCAGCCGCTCGATGAAGCGCAGTTCGGCTGCGTCGTCCGTTCGAGCCTCCGTCGCCGGGGCGCCGAGCCGGTTCTCCAAAATCATCTCCGGCTTCAGGTTGTCCAGTTGCAGATACCACTGCGCGGCGTCTATCAGCGCCTGCTGCGGCGTCATCCCCACCAGCTCGCTGCGCGTGATGGTCACGCCGTAACGCGCGGCCTCGCGGCGCACCATCTCCTGCACGCGCGCGATGGGCGTGCGCGTGAAGTCGGTCAGGTTCATGCTGACCTGCGCCTGACCTTCGACGAGGAACCCTTTGGCTTTGACGAAGCGCAGGCCGCCGGAGAGGTGGCGCACGGCTTTGGCGATCTTGTCGGCAATCTCGACTTTATCGGTGCTCAGGTAGATGTTGTAGGCGATGAGGAACTGGCGTGCGCCGATGGCGGTGCAACCTGCCGGGCCGAGTCGCGCCGGGCCGAAGTCCGGGTCGCGCCGCGGGTCCACGCCGATTTCGGCTTTGATGCCCTCGTACTGGCCCTTGCGGATATCGGCCAGGTTGACGCGCTCCGGGCGCGTGGCGGCGGCCTCGTACAGGTAAACGGGGATTTGCAGCTCGCGACCGACGCGCTCGCCGAGCCGCCGCGCAATCAACACGCAGTCTGCCATGCTGACGTCGCGCAGCGGGATGAACGGCACCACGTCGGTTGCGCCCATGCGCGGGTGCTCTCCGGTATGCGTGTTCAGGTCAATCAGCTCCGCGGCTTTGGCGACTCCGGCGAAGGCGGCCTGCTCCACGGCCTCCGGCGCGCCGACAAAGGTGACGACGGTGCGGTTGTGGTCGGCGTCCGAGCTGACGTCGAGCACCTGCACGGCGCCGCCGTTGCGGATGGCGTCTACGATGGCGGCAATGACTTCGGGGCGGCGGCCTTCGGAGAAGTTGGGGACGCATTCGACGAGAGGCGGCATGGTGTCACCATTGAGAACGCGCGGGCAGAGCGCACAACGTGAAATGAAAAGCCGTCGAGTCCTTCGGCGGCGCCGGGGATTATACCGGAAGCAGGAGACCCGCTGATACTTGAAGATGGGGCAGGATGGGCGCGAGTCTGATTCCCTTACACTTTTAAGTACTGTAACTGGACTCTAGCAATGAGTTGATTTGAAATGGCATGGGTCTTGCCGTAAAGCTATGGTTAGCTAAACCCAGCTTACGGAGACGACCCATGCCGACCTGGATTGTCAGGCGATCGGAGTTTCTGTGCAACTTCCTGACGCCGGTGCTGGTGGGCTTTACGCCGGCATGCGCTCAACGTCAGCGAAGCGCTGCTGGTGTGTACGGCGCGCCACAAGACGCTGGCCGAGCTGACCCGTTGGCTGCGGGTCGAGCATGCCGACGAATACGCCCTGGCCGACTTCTTCCGCGTCAGCCGCTGGGCGGCGGAAGGTGCGGGCGGCCACCCTGAGAGCTGTGTTGCAGCTTGTCGCGGCCATCCAGGCCAAGACGCACTGGCGGTTGCTGTTTCTGAGTGTGGACGACTCCTTGTGCTGCCAGGATATCGCCACCCACAAGCTCGAAGCGGTGAGTTTGCATTTCGACCATGTGCGGCAGCGCCGGAAGCAGGGCGAGCACACCAAGGCTTTCCGCCATGTGGCGGTGCAGCTGCGACTTGGCCGGTGCACTTTCTGTGGAGCTGGCGGCTGTATCTCAAGCGCCGGCAGGTCAAAGCGCTCCATCGGCAACGCCGCGAGCGGGGGCTGCCGGCGTTGGCCTATCACTCTCTGCCCAGGCGGGTGCCGCAGAGGCTCACCGAGATCGCGCCCCAGCTGCCGCGCGGCTGCCGCGTGTATGTTCTGTTCGCTGCCTGGTACGCCAGTCATCGCTTGTTCAAGTCTATCCGTGCCCACGGCTGGCATTGGATTTGCGCGGCCAAGGCCAATCGCCGCTTGGACGCTTATGCGCTTGCCGAGTGGTGGCAGCACCTGGGCCATCAGCCCATCGAGCGTGTGACCCTGCGCTCGACCAAAGGCAGCCGCACCTATGCCACGCGCCATCGCGTCGGTCGGCTGCACCGCTATCCCGACCCGGTGATAGCAGTCTTCTCCAAACGGAACCGCCGCGACACCCGTCCGGCTTACTTCTTATGCTCGGACACCACCCTCAGCGTCCGCTGCATCCTGAAGTACTACAGCTACTGTTGGCAAGCCGAAGTGGACAACTTCTTTCTCAAAGAGCGCCTCGGCCTGGCCGACTATCGCCTGCAGTCCTGCGAAGCCATCACCCGCTGGCCTGCCCTAGTGTTCGCCGCCTATGCCTTTCTCCAGTTCCAGCGGGTGCGGCAGGGCCTGAGCGACGCCGAACTGCTGGCCGAGCTGATGCCCTAAACGTTGCGCCTTCCCAGCGCCAACGGCAACGGCCTAACCTGACTTCAGTCCAGGGTCATCACCGCACGTCTGCTCGCAGCCTAACTCCACCCGTGCTTGACCCACAGTTGCCAGACTCCAGTATCTTAAGTTCGAAGCGGCTGTGCCTGGCGGAGGTTGCCCCACGACCTGCCCTACTGGAAAACCGTCTACACCTACTTCCGAAAATGGCAGCTGGATGGCACCTGGGAGCGGCTCAATGCCGCTCTGCGTGAACAGGTTGGGCGCCATCCCCAGCCCGGCGCGGCCATTGTGGATAGCCAGAGCGTGAAGACGAGC
>JANWXR010000001.1:0-15692 GCA_025057205.1 Anaerolineales bacterium
AGCATTGACAATTTATCTCGGCGCACTGTGCGTTCTCTGGTTAAAAAAAACGCCGGGGGGATTACCCCGAACTGACTTTTTACCGGTTGGGGCGCCGGAATTGCGGTCGCCCAACCGATCTTCGTTAGTCATGCGTCTGCGTCACATAGCGGTAGGCCTGACCCTGCAAGTGCGCGGCGACTAGGATGGCATAGGCGGCGCCGAAGAACGCGCCGACGCCGCAAGCGGCAAGGCCAATCAGTGGGAGGGCCAACACCAGCAGCCACGAGAGCAGAGCAACCACGAAGAACATCCCCGGCTTGACGCGCACCAGCCTCACTACTTCGTTGATTTGGAACGCCGCGCCGATGCGGCCGGTAGCGGCGTAACGAGCCGGTGCCACCATCTGCGTCAGCAAAGCGAAGGGGAAGTAGGCAACGGCAAGGCAGCTGCAGCAAAGAGCGACGGCGGAACTCAGCATCTTCAGCGCCGAGGCTATTTCGCGGTTGGCTTCGGCCCCGGCCAAGCTCAGGCCGAGCGGTAGCAAAACGGTGCAGCCGATGAGCAGTACTAGTGGCAGCATATACACCACACTGATGACTGATGCGCTCAGGCCCTGAATGGCGAAGTCGCTCAGGTTGCTCCATGGTGGCAGTGGCCTCTCCTCCCCACGAATCACTCGGCGCGTCACCTCTATGCCGTAGCCCGCGACCAAAAATGGGCCAAGCAACGGTACGATGAGGATAAGCCCGGCGAGGCCCCACTTCTTGAGCCAATCGGGGTCTCGCTGAATGTACGTGAAGGCCTGACCGTATTCCATTTCCATAAGACGGGGTGTCTCCTTAGTGGTGCCGAATGATGTGCGAGCCGCGCGAATTATAGGAGCGATGCCTGAGGCTGACAAGTAAAGTAAAGTTGATGGTGCTATTTTTCTTCGCCCGTCAGCGGGTCAACGCCGGTCTCCAGCGCGCCCTCGGCCAGCTTCTGCTTTACCAAGTGGATGTCTTGCAGGTCGAGCGGCTCAAGCACACCTTCGCGAATGGGCGCAAGGACGACGCCACCGTTGGCCAGCGAGAGCGGCTCCGCGCCGGAGCGTGGCCGGCCGGCAACAAAATCCGTCAGCGCCGCCTCGAACGCCGCGAACACGTCGAGCGAGACACGCGTCAGCAGCCGCTCCGAGTTGGGCAACCGGTCTAGCGAAAGGCTGTTGTCGGCGATGACCCAGGCTCCGTTCTGCACGGCGCCGGCAAGCGCAAATGTGCCGGCGTCGCCGGCAGCGGCGAAAACCACGTCTGCGCCGAGCGCCGCATACTTCTGGCCCAAGGCCTCGGCAAAGACCACTTCGCTGAAAGCTGAGAGTTCAATCACATCAAGGCTGCAGCGCGGGCAGGTATAGCGCACGCCGGCGGCAAAACCGTTGCGATACTTCAACCCGCTCGGCGTTGTCGTATCACTGAAGACGGCCACGCGCTGCGTCTTCGTCGCCAGGCCTGCGGTCACGCCGGCCAGAAAGCCCGCTTGATCTTCCCGCCCCGCAGGGCCGCCGAGGAATAGCAGGTTCGCCGGGATTTCCGCGCCGGCCTCCGGTGGGCCGAAGATAGCGAGGTAGGTTTCTGGATGCTGCTGCGCCAAAGTTATCCATTGCTGTGGCGAAAGTTCGGCGGAGACGCTGACTACCGCCATAGGAGCTTTGGCGAGAATGGATTGTACTTCGCGCGCGCCGGCTGGTCTGAATTGCCAGCCTTGCTTCTGGGCAAATTTGCTGAGCGGCTCGAAGCCCACACTGTTGTCGGTCGCTTCTGTGAAGAACACAAGAGTGCGCGCGGTCGCCGGTGTTGTTGGGCTGGGTGCGGGAACAGGCGTGTCGGGCGACGCGTTGTTGGTCGGCGTGCGGATGATGACGGCGGGTGTAGGTGGCGCGGTCGTGATGGTCGGCGGCGCAGGGCTGGGGGCAGCGCAGGCGTGCAACGCAGCCGCCAGCGCGACAACAACAAGCAGGTCACGCTTGCAACGTGACCTGCTCCAGCGGTTCTGCGTGGTGCACACCGGCTTGAGCGATGGACTCAACCTTCCGCCTCCCATCGGCGCATCTCATCATCGGCGGCGTGCGAGGGGTCGTACGGCGGCTCCGCGCCGATCACTTCGCGCTGCTGCGCGCCGGGCTTGGCCGGGCCGACGATGCCCTTCTCCTCCAGCACGTCAATCAGCCGTGCCGCACGCGTGTAGCCGATGCGCAGGCGACGTTGCAACAGGGAGATGCTCGCCTTCTTCATCTCACGCACCGCCTTGATAGCCTCCTCCAGCAACTCATCCTCGCCCTCTGTCCTAGGCAACGGCTCACCGAATTGCGCCGGGTCCCACAGCGGCCTCTGCTCCGGGCGGATGGCTGGTCGGGCCGGGACGCCCGTGCCCACCGCAATGAAGTTGTCTGTGTTCACCGGCAGCGCGGCGGGGGGTATTACTACTGTATCGCCGACAGTGGTACTCGGCGCGTCGAAGGTGCGCGCGCCCTTCCAGTAGCGCACCACGCGCTGCAATTCAGCCTCTGAGACGAAGATGCCCTGCGCGCGCAGCGGCGCGGGGCTATCTGGCGCCTGGAAGAGCATATCGCCCCGGCCCAGCAGGCGCTCCGCGCCGGGCTGGTCGAGGATGACGCGCGAGTCGGTGCCGGAGGCCACAGCGAAGGCGATGCGCGCCTTGAAGTTGGCCTTGATCAGCCCGGTCACCACGTCTACCGAGGGGCGCTGCGTGGCGATGATGAGGTGGATGCCGGTGGCACGCGCGAGTTGCGCCAGGCGCGTGATGATGCGCTCGGTCTCATCAGGGGCCACCATCATCAGGTCGGCCAGCTCGTCAATGATGACGACCAGATAGGGCAGACGACGCTCACCGCCGGCCCGGGCGCGTTCGTTATAGTCGGCGATGTTGCGTGCGCCCACCTTGGCGAACTTGCGATAGCGCTCGTCCATCTCGCGCATCACCCATTGCAGGCTGGGGACGACGCGCTCCAGCTCTACCACCACCGGCATCGCCAAATGCGGGATGCCGTTGTAGCCGGTCAGTTCCACGCGCTTCGGGTCCACCATCAAAAATTTCAAGTCGTCGGGGGTGTTCTGGAGGAGCAGGGCGACGATGATGCCGTTGACGCACACGCTCTTGCCCGAGCCGGTAGTGCCGGCGATGAGCAGATGTGGCATCGCCGTCAGGTCGGCGGCGATGGCGTTGCCGGAGACGTCCTGCCCGAGCGCCAGCCGCAGAGTGCCGGGCAGGCTCTGAAATTGTTCAGACTCCATCACCTCGCGCAGTGCCACCAGCGCGCTGTGCTCGTTGGGTACCTCGATGCCCACGTAGCCTTTGCCGGGAACCGGCGCCTCGATGCGGATGCTCTTGGCCGAGAGCGCCAGTGCCAGGTCGTCGGCCAAGGCCGTAATCTTGCCGACTTTGACCTTGGTCTTTTTGCCGCCGCGCGTTTCCACAAAGTCCGGCTCCACGCCGAACTGGGTGATGGTCGGGCCACGATTGATTTCCACCACCTTTACCGGTGCGCCGAACGAAGCCAGCGTGCTCTCGATGATCTGCACTCGCCTGCGGTCAAACTCGTCATCGGCGCCGCTCTCAGAGCCGGACTCGAGCAGGTCTTCTATAGCCGGCAGCTCCCACACTTGCTCTTCGCCGATGACTAGGGGTTGGTCATAAACGGGGCTAGGTGGGCTGGCGGCGGGCGGGATAACTGTGGAGGCCGCCGGCTTGGGCGCAGCAGCAGGTGGCGGCGGGGCCGGCTTCTCTGTTGCAGGCTTTGGCGGAGGTGAGAACGCCGGCTCGGCGCGCGGCCGGCGCGGTTCGGGCTGGCGCGAAAGGGGTGTCGGCGGCTTCGCCGGTGTCGTCCCCCGCAGCCGGCGCAGCAGCTTGCCGGAGATGAGCACCAGCTCCGGCACCGAGAGGCCGAGCGTGAACACGATGGCGATCAGCCACCAGGCCAGCAGCAGGACGAATGTACCCAGCTGGCCGAACAGACCGTACAGCCCAGAGAGAATCGCCGCGCCGATGAGGCCGCCGCCCTCGCCAGCCCGAGCCATCGGCCACACCGCAGCAGTGTCGGGTGCAGCACAGAAGTGTAGGCTCGTCAGCAGCGCCAGGTACAGCAGCACCACGCCCACCAACCGCTCGAACTCCACCTTCGGCAGGCTGTCGCCGAATTTGCGCAGGACGATCCAGCCGCCCACTACAATCAGGCCGAGGGGCAGGCCGAAGCGTCCCCAGCCGGCCAGCTGGCTCAACGCGGTCAGCCAAGCGTCAAGGAAGGCGCTCTGGTTCGGCGAGAACAGGCTGAGCAGAGAGAGCAGGCCGGCGAGCACCATCACCACGCCGGCGATGTCGAGCTTGCGGTCGAGCGACAGGCCCGGTTCGGGCGGAGGCAACGGCTCGGAGCGAGCGGCCGGCCGCGCCGAGGGGCGCGTCGCCGGCTTGCTGCTGCTGCGTGGCTTGCCTTTGCTTTTCCCTTTGCCCTTGCCGGGCTTGCCAAAGAGGTGGCCGAGAAAACTCATCGCGGATGAGTGTCTTCTAACATCAAAGCTTGAAAACCGGCCTGCACAAAATGCTCGTCAGCCGTGGCTGCCAGAGTCACCCCTTGGTCTGCCATTTGGGTTAAGCCAGGCACGGACGAAGGCCGGGTCTAGGAAGAGACGTTCTCGGCTCATTTGATGGTATCAGGCCGACGATTAGGCAGGCCATAAAGATAGTGGTCGTGCTCTACCGCCCAGTCCGGTGGAGCATCTACCGTTCCCTGCAGGGCCTCGAGTACTTTCCAGGCGTCGTTGGGTTCGTCCACCCTCTCAATTGCCGGGCCCTGAACGGTGATGATGTAACGCCGATTAGGTTCCAGCGCAAGCGGTTCGTCTAACAATAAGTGTTGGCCATCGTATATCGCTGTAAGTGTCTTGGGCATTTCGCACCTCAACAACTATTGGCAGGGAGGATTATAGCGCAAATGTTCAGTGGGCGAGGCGGATTTTGCCCTTGTTTGTGTGGCGGGCCATTTTTTTGCAACGGACTCTGCCGCGTGCTAGAATGCCTGCACTATGGAAGCCGTCACCCTCGATCGGCGCGCGCTGCTGGTCTATAACCGCCTCCGCCCCATGTACCTCTTCAAGAGCCTGGCGGACGGAGAGTTGGCCGAGCTGACGCGCCTGTTTGAACGTACGACGCCCGATCCCGCCAGCCCCATCTGCATCGAAGGCGAAACCGGCGAGTGGTTCTACGTGGTGGATAAAGGCAGAGTCCGTCTCACCTGGTCAGAAGGCCGACGCGAGGTGACGCTAGAGCCGGGCGATTTCTTCGGCGCGGAGGCCCTGCTGGAAGGCGGCCTACACCCGTACACCGCCAACGCCGTCGGCAGAGACGTGTCCTTGCTGCGCCTGAGCGGTGAAGAGTTGAAGAAGCTGGTCGAGCAGCAGCCGTACGTGCGCGAGGGCCTGCGCCTAATGGCCGAGACGCGCCGGTGGTTGCAGAGCCGTCCCTGGGAGTGGATTGCCCCGAACGAGTCCGTTGCCCTGATAATTCGCCGCCATGATTGGGTTTTGTGGCAACGGCAACTGTTGCCCGGTGCGGTGCTGCTATTCATCTTGTTGGGCGTGGCGCTGGCCTGGTACCTAGGGGTCGGTTTTCTCATCGGCCCTCTGCTGTTTCTCGCCGCGCTGGCCGCCGCCTGGATGTGGCTAGTTTACGTGGACTGGGGCAACGATTTCTACGTGGTCACGAACCAGCGCGTGGTGTACGTGGAGAAGGTGGTGCTGCTGTACGACAGCCGGCTCATCCTGAGGATGGGTGAGCTTACATCCGTCGGCGCGGAGGCCGCCAGCCTTGCAGACCGGCTGCTCGAGTACGGCGACGTGTCGGTGTATACCCTGGCCAAGCCGATGACGTTGAAGGCCATTGCGTACCCACAAATCGTGGCCGCCCTGATTGAGGAGCAGATTGGCCGGGCCAAACAGCGCGCGCGGCAGTCCGAGGTCGAGATATTGCGCGCAGCCATCCGCGACCGTATTCAGCCGCCGGTGGCTGAGCCGAAGCCGGAACGGCTCGAAGTCCGAGGCGGTCGTGAGCGTCGCAGCACGCCGCTGGGCCGGCAGCTGCAACAGTTCTTTTCGCTTCAGCTGCGCTACGAAGAGGGTGATACGATCATTTATCGCAAACACTGGTGGAGATTGTTGACTCACGTCTTCTGGCCCTCGGTTGTGTTGGTGGGTGTGGCGGCGGTCGTAGTGTTCTCTATCATCGGCCAGCCCAGGCTGCCTGAACCGTTAACGTTGGAGGTCACGCTGTTGGTCGGCGCGGTTCTCTTCATCTTCTGCATCGGCTGGTGGCTGTACGAATTTCAGGACTGGCGCAACGACCTGTATCAGGTCACACTAGATCAGATCGTAGATGTTTACCGACGTCCGCTGGGTCAAGAGACGCGCGACTCGGCTCTCTTGAGCAACATCCAGAGCCTGCGTTCCGAGCGCACCGGACTGCTGGGACGGCTGCTCAACTTCGGCAACGTCATCGCCACCATCCCCGGCAAGGAATTTACGTTCGATGACGTGTATGACCCGCTCAACGTGCAGGAAGATATCCAGCGCCGCATTGAGGCCTTCAAAGCGCGCCAGGCGCGGCGGGAAGCGTTGCGCCGTCGCGAGGAGCTTACCGACGTCTTGAGCGCTTACTACCTGGCCGTGCAAGACCTGCAGCAAAACCAGGCGCGCCAGTAACCGAACCGCCCGCCTGAACGCGCCCATGCCGATTCGCACCATCATCACGCCGGATAACCCGGTGCTTCGGCGCAAGGCCCACCCCGTGAGGGATTTCAAGAACCCGGCCCTGCAGCGGCTGATTGATGACATGATTGAGACCATGCGCGCTGCGCCGGGCGTTGGGCTGGCCGCACCGCAGGTGGCCGTGAGCCAGCGCGTGGCCGTGGTCGAGTATGCTCCCGGCTCGGAGGACCTGCCCGAGAGCGCCGAGCCGCCGCCCCCCAAGTTGTATGTGATCATCAACCCGGAAATCACCGCCCGCTCGGAAGAACAAATCGAAGGCGTGGAAGCGTGTCTCTCCATACCCGGATATGTCGGCAACGTCCTGCGCCATCGAGCCGTCACCGTCAAAGCCTTCAATCGCCAGGGTCGCCCCATTAAGATTAAGGCGCAGGGCTGGCTGGCCCGGATTTTCCAGCATGAGATTGACCATCTCGACGGCGTGTTGTTCATTGACCGCGCCACGAAGGTGTGGAAAGCTCAGCCGTCCGACGTGGGGCCCGAGTAATTGACAGCTGCCCGGCCTCACGGTACACTCTTCTAAAGTTCATTGCCGCCCAGCGGCAACAAACCGACCAACGCTTATACGAACACGAAATATGGAGATGCTAGCTGAGAAGGGAGGTGAAATCGATGACCAAGGTTGTGCTGCGATCTAACGAGACGCAAGACCAGCTGTTCAAGCGCTTCAAGAAGAAGGTGATGCGTAGCGGCATCCTGACGCAACTGCGCAACAAGCGCTGGTTCGTCTCGAAGAGCGAGGTGCGCCGGATCGAGAAGAAGAAGGCGATCCGTCGCCTCAACAAGCGCCGCCGCCGCGACGCCGGCGAGGAGTAGGTGCTTTCACCTTCGGCCCGGAGATGTCCGGGCCGAAGCTCTGTTTGAGCAGAGTGAAAGATGACCGACGAGAGCATGCGCTTTTTGCGCGAGGAGTGTAAGCGGCTAACCGAGGAAAATCGTGAACTGCGTGAAGAGTTGCGCGCGCTGCGCGAGTCGGTACACGCGCTCTCGGCTCTCTATTACATCTCGCAGACGATTGACTCGGACACTGACGTCTTCCGACTGCTCTCCAACATCCTCGACTCGGCCTTGGCGGCGCTGAAGGCGTCGGATGGGTCGCTCATGCTGATGGACGAGACAACCGGCGAGCTGGTCTTCACCGTCGTGCGCGGCACGGCCTCCAACTCGCTCGTCGGCTACCGCCTGCCGCCAGGCCAAGGCATCGCCGGCGCGGTAGCCGCCCACGGCCGCCCGGAGATCGTCCTCGACGTGCGCCAGGACCCGCGCTTCTACTCGTTTGTGGACGAGACCATCGGATTCAAGACGCGCTCGATGGTCTGTGTGCCCATCACGCTGGATAACGGGCGCACGCTCGGCGTGATTCAGGTACTCAACAAGGTTTCCGACCGACAATTCACTCAGGACGACCTCGACCTGATGCTGGTGATTGCGCAGCTGGCGGCCACCGCTATCCGCCGCGCCGAGCGCGCCGGTGAGCGCAGCTTGGCCAACCCCAACACGACGGTAGCGTTTTGATGTGACCTTTACTCTTCAGGGGAAGGCTTCATCGGCGAGAAACAAATGAGCTGTTTGCCCTCGTCGGGTTTGCACGAATAGCGCAAAGCCTTCGCCCAATTCGCACCATTCGATGCGAAGAAAATTGCAAGCCGCTTACGTCCAGACCGAGGCCAGCCCCGCCCGCAGCGCCTCCAGGCTCTCTATGGGTTGGCCGGCATCAAACAACAGATACTGACCGGCTTCGGGCGGTTGGGCATGAGCCCAGCTTGCCAGCCGTAGCTGTTTCTCTGCAACGACCTGCGACCCGCCGCGTACGGGGATGTGACCGCTGACCAAGTAGCGCTGCGGCGCAAAACCGTCGGATAGGTTGTCGAGAAATCCCACTAAAGCCAGGCGATACTCACGCTGGCCGTACTCCTCTTCGTTTCGATTAAAGAGCGCGTCCCAGAGGTGAGGGAAGTTCTCAGAACAGTGCGCCATGAGCAATCCGCGCAGCAAATGATCGTAACGCGGATCGGACGGGCCTGAGATGGCCAGCTCAGCGACGGCCATTTGGTCGTAGGATTGGTGTTCCTCGGCGACGACGGCGGCGCGCAATGCGGCACGATCCTGGCCCTGCAGCCGCTTTTCCACTTCGTTTATCTCACGCGCGTGTGAGTAGTGCACCAACGCTCGGAAGCCTGTTGGCGACGACCCGGCCCGTGACGCGCCGGCATGAGCCAGCGCCACGCCCGCCGCCGTGCGCACAAACAGCGGCAGCGCGTCAAAAAACGCCAGTACTTTGGCGCGATATTCGCCCAGCGCGCGCTCGAAGGGTGGAGTGAAACTTACGCCGCCCTTGCGCAGTGGAAACCCGTACAGGTGCGGGACTTCGTGGTTGCCGAGCAGCACAATGAGCCGGTCGCCCAGCTCCTCGCGCAGGTTCAACACATCGAGGACAATCTCGAGCGAGTAGTCGCCGGCCTCCGGGTTGTAGCTGTGGATCAGGTCGCCGCACAACAGCAAATAGTCCGCCCGGCCCTCGGCCCGCAATTCGAGAAAGCGCTTGATGTAGCGCCAGTAGGCCAACCAGTCGCCGTGCAGGTCGGTAACGACCATGATCCGGCCCTGGGTGATGTCAACAATCCGCGACATGCCCTACACAAGGTAACTGCTCAGGCGGGAATTTCCACCCGTTGGAAGAATCCACAGGTCTCGGCCGATGGCCACAGATTTTCTCTGCGAAAATCTGCGTAATCTGTGGATAAAACAAGGATGGCTGAGTGGTTACTACACAAGAAACCCTCGGCCCCGGCCGAAGGTTAATGCGTTCTCCTCGCGCCGGGATTGTATCACGGGCTTAGCGAGCAACGGGCTTGGGCTGGGCCTCAGCCTGCCCGAAGAATAGCCACATGAGCGCCGTTGCTACGGCGTAGAGCGCGGCAGTCGTGATGAACAGCGGCGCAAAGCCGTAGCCGGCCTGCACCACGCCGGAGAGATACAACCCCACCGCCCAGCCCGCCTGCCACATCAGCGTCAGCACGCTGTTCACTGTCGCCCGCTCGTGCTCAACGGTCTGCTCCATGACGAAGGACGAATATAAAGGGTTGCTCATATTCATCAAAGCGCCGCGCACCAGAAAGGCCAGGCCTGCCAGCCAGACGTTCGGTGCGAAACCGAGCAGCAGCAGGAAGACGATGGACAGAGCCTGTGTCGCCACCACGGCCCTGACCTTGCTGTCCAGCGCTTCGGCCAGCTTCGGCCCAATGAGGGTAGCGACGCCGACGCTGAGCGACCCCAGGCTGTACAGCACGCCGAGCGCTGCGTCGTTGACCTGATGAACGTTTTTGAAGAACAGATTCAGGTATGGGATGAGCAGTGCTGCACCGAAGCCGATGAGCAGGTTGGGCAGGGCGATGCGGAAGATGCCCGGACGCAACAGGTGGACGAAGTCGCGCAGGCCAAAAGCCGCCGTGCGGTGCGGGCCGGGCCAGCGCCCCTCGCGAATCAGCCACATCGGCAGGATAGACAGTCCGCCGCCGAGGACGTTTGCCAGCAGCACAGCCTGATAAGCCGCCGCGCTCTCCGCGCTGACGCCCAACCACGCCGCGAACCAACCCGGCAGTTGCCCGGCCAGCGTGTTCCCCACTGCGCCTGAAATCGTCGTTAGCCCAAAGTTCAGGCTGAAAAGCAGGGTGCGTTCGCGCGCGCCGGAGCTTTTCATCATGAAGGGCGCCATGCTCAGGTAGTAGAGTGTGTTCGCCGCGCCCATGACCACCGACGTTGCTATCATGACTTCTGGCGACGGGCTGGCGATAAGCACCCATGCGGCGACAGTCGCCACACCGACCCCGCTCAGCATCGCCCGGCGTGCCCCGAGCCGATCGGCCAGCACGCCCAGCGGCACGCCGACAACCAGCGAGGCCGCCGAAGGCAGCGCGTTAAGCAGGCCGATGAAGTCGCGGTCAAAGCTGCGCGCCTCCAGATAGATATTGAAGAACAACTGAAAGCCGGAGAGGGTGATTCCGTTGATGACTGTGGCCAGCAGGAAGAGCCGGGCGTTGGGCTGGAACTGGTCGAAGTAGCGCAGCGCGGGCAGCGCGCACAGGCGGCGCAGGATTGTGAGGAAGCGGTGCATCCCGTAGATGATAACTCAAACCGCCCTTCGGTTGACGCTCACCTGTTTCGCGGGGATACTTTGCGGCGCGTGGTAGTTCAGTCACAGCCACAGCCGCAAAGGTTCGGCCATGTCCTCGCTCTCAGAACGCCTCACTCACTCCCATGTCAAGGCCCTGCGCGCCTGGGCCGTTCACCTCTACACGGCGCTGGGCAACATCGCCGCCTTCCTCGCACTCATTGCCATCACCAATGGCCAGCCGCGCGCCGTTTTCTTCTTCATGGCGCTGGCCATCCTAATTGACTCGACCGACGGGGCGCTGGCCCGCGCCTGGGATGTCTCGCGCTGGACGCCCACCTTCGACGGGCGCAAGCTGGATGACATCACCGATTACCTGACCTATGTCTTCATTCCCATGTTTTTTGCCTATGAGTTCAAGCTGGTGGAAGCACCCTGGACGCCGGTGATCGGGTTGGTGTTGCTGGCCTCCGCCTTCGGCTTTTGCCAGGACTGGGCCAAGACCGAGGACGGTTTCTTCACCGGCTTCCCCTCGTACTGGAACGTGGTTGTCTTCTACTTCTATGTGTTGCGCCTGCCGCCGGAGGTCAATGCCCTCATTCTGTTCGTGCTGGCGTTGCTGGTGTTCGTGCCGCTGCGCTACGTCTATCCTTCCAAGACGAAGTTCTGGCAGCCGCTGACGCTAGTCCTGGGCGCACTCTGGGCGCTGGTGCTGGCCTGGCTGATCATCACCATCGAAGCGCCGGACGCTGCGCTGGCCTGGTTGTCGCTCGCCTATCCGGCCTACTACCTGGCGCTTTCGCTTTATCTGCATTTCAATCGGCCTGCATCGAAGCGCCCCCAAGCGAATAGGCCCGATAGATCCCTATGACCTCGTCCGCGCCTCACGTCCTCATCGTTGACGATGACCCTGCTATCCGTCGCCTGATCGAGATAACCCTCCGTAAGGGCGGCTATCGCTACAGCCTGGCCGCCAACGGCCTGCGCGCGATCGAGCTGATGGAGGCTGATCCGCCCGATGTGGTCATCTGCGACCTAATGATGCCGGAGGTGGATGGCTTTCAGCTGTTGATGATGGTGAAGGGCGCGCCGACGCTGGCGCACATCCCGGTTATCATCCTCACGGCGGGTGGTCAGCAGCACCAGGTGGAGCGTGCCCTCAGGCTCGGCGCCGCTGCCTGCCTCTTCAAACCGTTCTCGACCCACGAATTCCTGTCCACCCTCCAGAAGGCCCTTGACGCAGCCGGTTATGAACCTCGCGCTGATTGAGCGAGTGCGCAGCGCGTGGGAAGAGCTGACGCACACGCCGCTGCTCTACACGCCTGCCGATGCCCCGCCACCCGATGCTGCCTGGCGTGTTCCGCTGGAACACGATGGCGAGTCGCTCGGCTGGCTGAGCGTGGAGCGTCCCGCCGCCGAGCTGACCGAAAGCGAGATGGTCGGCTGGCTGATGCTGTGCGCGCAGCTGCTGGCCGAAGCGCTGGGCGAACGCAATGTGGCCGGCGGCCTGGCCGACGAGGTGCTCGCCTCCTGGAACCAACAGTCCTTCCTCTACGAGATCCTCAAAGTCAATGCTGCCCGCGCCTCCATCGAGGACATCGCCGAAAAAATCAGCGCGCTGGCGCAGGGCATCTTTCGCTGTGAGAACGCCTTCCTTGCGTTTCGTGATGATTCACATCAGGTGTATCGCTCGGTGCGCTCACTGGTCGTCGAGCGGGTGGATGAGTATTTTGACTTGCTGGCGCACACGCCGGTGCTGGTCTTCAACGACAGGGTGCCGACCTTCCTGGGCGTGCGCATCCCGCTCACCACGGCGGGCGAGGCCATCCTCGGCATGTTGGGCGCGGAGCAAGGCGAGTTCAAAGCGCGCGACCGGCAGCTGGCCGAGAGCCTGGCCGAGCAAATCGGCACCGTGCTGGACAACTTGGCATTGCAGCGCCAGCGCACCGCCAGCCTACGCCTGGAGCAGGAGCTGGAGATCGCCGCGCAGATTCAATCGAGCCTGTTGCCCGCGCGCCTTCCCCGGCTGGCTGGCTTCGACCTCGCCGGCATCGTCGTCCCTGCCTACCAAGTGGGCGGTGACTTTTACGATGTGGTGGACCTGGGCGAGGACGGCCTGGCAATCCTGATGGGCGACGTGGCTGGCAAAGGCATCCCGGCGGCGATGCTGACCACCCTCATCCGGGCAGAGTTGCGCGGGCAGGTGCTGGGCGGCGCATCCCCAGGTACGGCCATCGCCCGCGCCAACGCCAACCTGGAGCCGGACCTCAACCGGTTGGATATTTTTGCCACTGCCCTCGTCGCGCGCCTGCAACCTTATCAAAAGCGACTGACATTTGCGAGCGCCGGTCACACTGCCAGCTTCTACTGGCGCGCCGCATTGCAATCAGCGGAAGAACTGCTGAGCACTACATTGCCGCTCGGCATCTTTCAGGATTCGCTTAAAGCTGAGCAGACGATCACCCTACAACCCGGCGACCTGCTGGTGTTCTACAGCGACGGCCTCACCGAGGCCCTCAGCCCGGATGGCAACATCTTCGGCTGGAGTGGCCTGAAGGAAGTCTTGCAGGCGGTGCACACCGCTACTGCCGAGACGATTGTGCAGGCTGTGCTGCAGGCGACCGATCTGCACCGCCGGGGCCGCCCGCTCAGCGATGATTTGACGTTGCTGGTGCTCAAACACGATTGGCCTTCCGGCTTGCAATCGCAGCGCTCGTTTGTCTTCCCGGTTGAGATGAATTGCCTCAGACAACTCGAGCCGTTGCTGCACGCCGTCTTCGGCGAACCGGCGCGCGTGCCGGTTGTCGAGAACTGGCAGATCGAGTATCACCTGGCGATGACCGAGCACGTCTCGAACATCATACGGCACGCCTACGGTTCACACACCCAGGGCCGCATCTATGGCCTGCTTAGCCGTTACGCCGACCGGATGGTGTTCGAGACAGTAGACCTCGGCCAGCCCTTCGACTGTAAGAACTGGCCCGAAAAGCCCCGCCACCACACCCACTGGCAGGATCTGCCGGAGGGCGGCTATGGCCTGCCGCTCATCCGCGCCGTGATGGATGAGATGTACTACGAACGGCGCACCACAGGCGACAACTACTGGCGTCTGGAGCGCAAGCTGCCTTGAAACAGAGAGTCCGGACAGCGGGTATAATCTGGGGCCAACTCTTCCTCGGATCCCTGAGTATGAAGATCTCAGCCCGTCCTGTTGAGCCTGGTCAGTTGGTGTTGTATGTGGAAGGCCGCCTGGACGCCGAAACCTGCAACACCCTCAAACGCTCATTTCAGGACCATGTAGCTGCCGGCGTGCGATACGTCACTGTGGAGATGAGCCAGGTAACCTTCATTGATTCGTTCGGCCTCTCCGCGTTGATCTCCGGCCTGAAGGTGCTGCGGCAGGCGGGCGGCGGCCTCAACCTGGCGAATGTGGCCGCTCAGGCGCGTGCTGCGCTGAAGCTCACCTTGCTGGACACCGTGCTGCCGATCTTCGAGACCGTTTCAGAAGCGGTCGCGGCGCACCACCGGCCAACGCTATAGCCTCCCTCATCATCTGATGAAGATCAGCCGCACCCGCTGATCCGTCCTCGCTCCCGCGCCGCTCGCCGGCACGCGCGCTCCGGACTACGGGTCGAACATCCCGACGTACACCGCTACATCCGCAGGCCACTCGCGGCCAGGCAGAACAAGGGTGTGTGTCCACCACGTACTCGCCGGCCAGCCAGCCGGTGGTAGGCCGCGCGCCGCCGGGCCGAGCATCCGCCACGGGAATTGCACCAGCTCCAGCGGGCTAATGAGTCGCCAGATTGGCTCAGAAGCCTGTAGCGTCAGAAAGCAGTAGCCGCTCAATGCCGGCGCAAAAAACACAATCTCCCAGTCCCTAATCTCTAATCTCTAATCTCCAATCACCCCTCCTCGCTCTCCACGCCAAACCGATCAGCGCCGGTAGCCCGAACAGCAAGATCACCGGCCCAATCATCCGCGCGGGCGAAGGGTTGATGAGCAACGGGTCGGCGGCGCGCGGCCAGCCCAGCAGCTCACCGGCGGTGATGAAGTTGGTGTACCAGGTGAAGATGGGCGGGACCAGCAGCCGGTCGGAGTGGACGAGGCCACGCTCGGCGAGGGCGGGTAACCAGAAGTAGGTCGTCAGCCCGATGCCGAGCGCCAGCGCCAGCCCACCTTGAATCAGCACAGCCCATGAACGCCGTTGCCAGGCTTGCATTGCCAAGTAGCCGGCGAATAGCGGCGAAGCGATCAGCGCAAAGATGTTGTGGGTGAGGATGAGGGCAGTGTAACAGAAAGGCAGCAACAGGAAAGAAGGAAGGCGTCGGTTCATCCTCTCGCCTGCCTCCGCCAGCTTTTGCAAAGCCCACAAAATCAGCGGCGGCCAGACGAATGCCAGCGTCTCGGCGAAGTTGGCGCGAAAGAGCACATCGTAGGCCAGATAGGGCGCGAAGAGGTAGGCCACGCCGGCGACCAGCCCCGCGCGCTCGCCCCAGTGCGTGCGCGCCGACAGGAAGGCCGCACAGCCCGCCAGCCAGATCGCCAGCGCGAAAGCCACCTTGAGCGCAGCCGGATATTCCAGCCCCAGCCGGTGCAGCAGGACGACAAAGTACGAGGAGAGCGGCGCGTAGAAGTTGAAGAAGGGGAAGCCGTAGCCCTGCGCCATGTGCGGCGCCCAACGCGGGAACCAGTGACCGGCTTCGAGCAATGCGCCCAGCTGTACCGCACGATACAGGTGAAACGGCCCGTCATCCGAGCAGGTCATCTGCTCGCGGGCCAGCGGTTCG
>JANWXR010000001.1:15791-23682 GCA_025057205.1 Anaerolineales bacterium
ACGCATGGATGCCCAATCCTAAAGCGTGAGGCGCGAAAGCGGAAGGGACGGGCCGCCGGCGCGCTCGCTGCTAAGTTGTTAAGGTTTGTGATATAGTGTGGGTGTGTCCAAGCCGGCCGGGCTATCGCGGTCGAAGAAGCCGAGCTTTTTCGATCGAGGAAAGTCCGCGCTCCACAGAGCACGGCGCCGGGTAACGCCCGGAACGGGGTAACCTGTTGGAAGAGGGCCACAGAGAAGCGTATTGCCCCCCTCCTTCCCCCGGGGAGAGAGGGTGGGGTGAGGGGAGCGAGGGTGAAACGGTAGGGTAAGAGCCTACCGGCGCGGCTGGTAACAGTCGCGGCCAGGCAACCCCCGCCGGGAGCAAGGCCAAGCAGGGGCGAGGTGTTGCTCGCACCGTCTGAGCCTCGGGTCGGCCGCTAGAGCGCCGCAGGAATGCGTCGCCCAGAGAGATGATAGCCTAAAACAGAACGCGGCTTACGGGCCGGCTTGGGCACGTCCTCCGGTCATCTGCGCCGTGCCGCTCAGCTGAAAAGCAAAACACCGCCTCGCGAGGCGGTGTTTCCGTGTGTGGCGGAGAGGGTGGGATTTGAACCCACGATGGTGTTACCCATACGCGCTTTCCAGACGCGCGCCATAGACCAGACTAGGCGACCTCTCCGATCAGCGAAGCCGATTATAACAAATCCGGCTCTCAAAAGTTTACCAAGAGGCTCGCCTGAAGACACAGAAGAGAGCGTCTTCCCGGGGTGCACGCAAAACATGTCAGCCGCACGCTGAGCGCGCTCTATGAGCGGAGTCGAAGGGGAGGTACCTTCCCCGACAACCTTTGCGTGCACATTCTTCCTAGCGAGCCGGCGTCTTGGCGCGAAACGATGCCTGCGCCACCTGTGAATGAGACTGCCGGGGGCAAGGAGAGCCGTAGATTTCTCTTCGCCGGCACGAGCGACCGTCCCGATTATTGTAGAAGTTACGCAGTTGCACCCGTGGTTCTACTGAAAAAAGTCTATTTGAACCGCGAGGACGCCAAGAACGCTAAGAAAAACAAAAGCGAATCCCCTTATGTGGAGGCCTTCTTTGCCCAGGGCTTCTTCGGGCTGCTGGTGACGCTGATTCGCATGCTCACCAACGGCACCGAAACGCGCGAAGCCCTGCCCGCTGCCCTGGCAGTGTATGAGGCCCTCTACGGCGCCCAGAACGGGTTGACGGTGGTGCGGGCACATGTAGAGTTCGGCCGGGTAAGGGATACTTATGGATACAGTGCATGATTTCGCCATCCGTGAGCAGTACCGCGTGATGAAGCGCATGGGATTCACCGTGTACCGCACCGGAGTGAATATCCACCGCTCTCCGAGGACGAGTACGTGGAAGCTGCCCAGAACGCTCAGCGTGTTGACCTCTGCCGCGAACGCGACGGGCGAATCGTATTCTGGGATAACCTGGTGATCCGGCCCTGACACAGCCTGACCGGTTGCGTTACGGGAATAGCGTCTCCAGCAATTCCGGCGTGTACTGCGCCACCACGTCGGAGGACAGGGCGCGCGATTTGCAGATCTCGGCGTATAGGCGGGCCGAAGGTCGCGGCGTGCGCACCTGAGTTTCCGTATCCAGCGCGTACAGGCCGAAGCGGTGCGTCCAGCCACGTTCCCACTCGAAGTTGTCCACCAGCGACCAGTGGAAGTAGCCGCGCACGTTCCAGTTGAAGTTCACTGCGCGCCACAACTGGCGCAGGTGCGTCACGAGGTAACGCCGGCGTAACCCGTCGGTCTCATCCCCAATCCCATTCTCCGTTACATAGATGGGCAACCGCAGGCCGCGCGCCCACTTGAGCGCCTCGTAAAATCCGAGCGGGCATGAAGCGTACAAGCCGGAGCTGTCCGGCTCGGCGTCGGTGGGGAACGACCGCCGCCCGAACAGCTCTCTCGGATTGGTCAGGTCAAAGCGCGTGACGTCGGCGGAGTAGTAGTTGAGCGCGAAGTAATCGAGCGTGCCTTTGGCCTCAGGGATGGGGAGGGAGGGGCGCAACACCTGCCGCAGCCGACCGGTGCGCACCGCGTCCGGGAACAGGCTGCTGAAGAGGTTGAACTGTGTCTGCGCTACCCAGCGGTCTGGCCAGAAATCGGGGTGGGCGGGGAAGATAGGCCGGAAGTGGATCGGCAGGCCGACAAGCGCCTGCGGTTGCAGCTCATGGATGACGCAGTAGGCGGCGGCGTGCGCGCGCAGCAGGTTGGCGGCAACGCGCATTGCTGCAAAGATGCTTTTCTTGCCAGGCGGGAAGATGCCGTTCACCCAGCCGAAGACCATGTAGACGTTCGGCTCGTTGATGGTGGCCCACAGGTTGACGAACTCGCCCAGCGCGCCGACGACTTTGCGCACGTACGCGGCAAACAGCAGCACAATCTCCGCGCTTTCCCACAAATTGCGCTGCGTGTCCGCAACCCAGAGCGGGTTGACGAAGTGATGCAGGGTGACCAGCGGCGTCAGGCCGCGCTCGCGCAGACCCCGCACCATCTGTCGGTAATAATCGAGCGCGGCGTCGTCCCAGCGGTCCGGCGCAGGCTGCACGCGGCTCCACTCCACCGAAAGCCGGTGCGCGCTGTGGCCATCGTTAGCAGCGCGGTCGAAGTCTTCGCGCCAGCGCCCGCCCTCCCACCAGTCGCACGCCCGCCCCGACTTGTGCCCCTGCGCGATGCGGCCCGGCAACTGCTCCCATCGCCAGAAGTCGGTATTGGTGCTTTGGCCCTCGACCTGATAGCCGGAGGTGGCCGTGCCCCACAGGAAAGAGTCCGGGAAGGAGTGAGTGGCGCGCGCCATCGCTTATGCCTCGTTGCGAACCGCCTGCGCCACGTATTCGCGGAAGCCGGTGTCTTCAAAACCGACCGCTTCGGCCAGGCGGATGGAGTAGTCGTTGGACTCGGCGACGACGTAGAGCGGCGTGCGGCCCGATTGCAGTAGCAGGCCGGCCAGGGTAGAGACGACCGACTTGCCCCAGCCCCGGCCCCGCGCCGCTGGGTCTGTATAAACGTAGATTTCGGCGTAGTCGGGCGATTGCCAGTTCACGCCGGCGACTGCGCCCAGTTCGCCGCCGGGCCGGATTTCGCAGCGCGGCGCGCCGGTGGCGTCGCGGCTGGTGAGGGTGAGCACGTTGATGATCGGCTGGTGGCGCTCTGCGCGCAAACGGTAAAGGCGATGAACTTCGGCCTCCGAGACGGCGAGATGTTTGTTCAGCCACGGCCCGAGCGCGAGCGGCACGGTGAGATACACGGGCTGCCCAAGCGGCAAGCCTTCGCGCACCAGGGCGGCCACGGTGGCCTCGTCCTGAGCGCGTAGTGTGACGAGCGGCCGGAACAGGTCGAGGCCGGTGCGCGCCCGGACGAGGAAGCCGGTCAAACGCCCGCTCGCTTCCGATGCGGTCATCAGCGTGGTGCGCTCCTGGGGATGATGCAGGGCGTAGTACACCGCCAGCGCGTCCGCCGGCGAGCGTGGGTCGAGCAAGGGTTGAAGCAGGGCGCGCACCTCTTCGCGCGAAGCAATCCGCACCGTCATCCACGCGAGTATAGCATGCACACTTGTCGGTTGTAGAAAAGTTGGAACCGGGCCGGACGACCACTTGCTCGATTCTGCCGTGCGCGGTAGTTTACGCACACTTAATCGCGCTTTCGGCATTACCACAAGCGCAGGACTTCGCCATGACGAACTTTTCGATGCCCCTCCTCCTGGCCTGGGACATTGCAGCCAATGAAGCCGGGCAGGCCCGCAGCCGGATGATCGAACCAGAGCATCTGTTTATCGGCTTGTGCAGGCTGGAGAATTTTGCGACTGTCACACCGCTGATTGACCTTGGCTACGACGCCGCCGATGCCGAGGCGATGCAGGCTGAGATCGGCGCGCTCAACGCCGTCTTTTATCAATTCAACCTAAGCCCGGCTGCGTTGCGCCGCGAACTGCGTCATCGCAAGTCCTCGGGCATGCTCAGCCTGATTGATTCACTCCGCACAGGCATTCTGCGGTCCGGGGCACAGGAAGGCGACTCGGCGGCGATCCATCGTTCCCCTGCCAGCAAGGCAGCCTTTGCGCGCGCCGGTGAGTTCGCCGCCATCTGCGGCTCGGCCAATATCAACGTGCTGCATCTGCTGGCCGCCCTGCTCGATCCACCCGACTCCGACCTGAGCATGTGGCTGCGCCGTTATGTGGAAGTCGCTGCGTTGCGTAACGCCGCGCTCGAAGCGCAAATCACGCGGCGCTAACCGACGCCCCTCTGTTGCTCATAGCTCAGTCTGTACTCGCCGCCGAGGGGACGGGATGTGGCGTAACCGCCGGCGCTTCACGATGCGCCAGCACTGTGGCCGCCCACAGTAGAGTCGCAAGCCAGAGCAAATCGGCCAGAAAGAGGTGCAGGAGCTGCGTCCACAGCGGCACGCGCAGCACCACATTCGTCAGGCCGACGGCCCACTGGGCGACGACCAGCCCGCTCACGGCCCGGGCGAAGCGCTGCGCGAGCGGCGTGGGCGTCGTATCCGGGCGCAGCGCCAGCCAGAGGAGAAACAGGCCGGCCAGGATAGACACTGCCGGATGGCCGAGCCGCAATTGCACTAGCAAAGTCACCAGCTCATTGTAGTTCTCGCCGAGGCGAATCGCCAGCAGGTCGCCCAGCGAAATCACGGCGCCGGTGGCGCTCGTCAGCCAAATGCCCAGGCCACCAAGTACGAACCACCATAGCCGCCGGCCCTGCCCGCGCAGTTGCACCGGCGGCCCGCCGGAGGCCCACCAAGCCGTGAACAGGATCGTCCCAATCAGGATGAGGGTGTTGAGCATGTGGATGGGCTGGATGACCACCCGCATCGCAGAGGTGTCTAGCGCCGTCCAGCCGAAGAGCACCAGCGACGCCCCCAGCAGCGACTCGACGATGATGACCACCACCGAGGCCACTGCTGCCTTGCGCACCAGGTGGCCTGCCGGGTAGGCGCGGAACGCCCAAATCGCCATGCCGAACACCAACAAGAGCGCGATGCCGCTCGTGGCGCGGTGTGAGAACTCAATCAGCGTCTCGACTGCCGGGGCCATCGGGATGACCTCGCCGTTACAAGTGGGCCAATGTTCGCCGCAGCCTGCGCCGGAGCCGGTGGCGCTAACGACCGCGCCCCACACAATCACCAACAGGTTGAACGCCAGCACGCCCCAGGCGTATTTCCCAAAACGGTTCACCGCCATCAAAGCCTTTCCGCGCAAGCAAGGCCTGGCCGGCGATTGTAGGCGAACCGCCGCGATTAGGTCGGATTCAGCAGGCATCAGTTTTTCTTTGGGGTTGGATAGCGGGAGGAGAGGTAAGGAGGACTGAGCGTCGACCCGGTTTCTTTACAGTACAGTGCCGAAGCGGGGTTTTTGAGTCCACGAATGGACACGAATGAACACGAATGAACACGAATAGACGCGGATGGACGCGAATGGACACGAATGGACACGAATAAGTGTGAATGGGTGCGAATAAAAATGCGCTCAACGGGTTTCGCTACGCCCCTTGCATACGTGCGCGCAGTGCGCGGCCAGCGTGACGCGCAGCGACTCGGCTTTGAAGCCCAGGCCGCGCACCGTGTCGCTGAGCGCCGGGTCGGGCGCAGCGGCTACCGGATTGATCTTGCCGCAATCGAGGCAGAGGATGGAGAACGAAGGCCCATCGCCGGCCTGCACACAGTAGTGCTGCTTGCCGTTCACCCCGCACATGGCAGTCAGCCAGCCCATCTCCACAAAGGCAGAGAGATTGCGATAGACGGTGGAGAGGTTCATGCCCGCGCGACGCACGCGCCGGTGCAGTTCGTCGGCGGTGAGAGGGCGCTCGGCCTGCAGCAGGGCCTCGACCAGCGCGCGGCGCGGCCTGGTGAGGCGGTAGCCCGAAGCGCGCAGACGCTCGAGGATGTCGGCGCGCGTCATTTCACCACCTCCACGCGCACTACCTGCGCAATCTCCGTCCCGATGACGTGCTCGGCCGGTTTTGCGCCGGCGCCGATTTGTAGCCGCAGCGGCCCGTTGAACGGCGCACGGTTGACGACGCGGATGGGCGTTCCGGGGACCAGCCCCAGTTCGGCCAGATAGCGCAGTTTGCCGGCGTCATCGGTCTTGACGCGGCGCACCACGGCGGACGCGCCAACACCGACCTCGGTCAGCGGCTGATCGTTGGTCGGCGCGATGCGTCCATCCTTCGTCGGGATAGGGTCGCCGTGCGGGCAGTGGGTGGGATAGCCGCAGACCGCGTCCATGCGGTCCTCAAAGGCCTCGCTGATGGTGAGTTGCAGGCCGTGCGACTCCGCATGCACTTCTTCCCAGCCAAAGCCCATCACCTTTACCAGGAACACTTCCAGCAGGCGGTGTCGCCGGATGGATTTGAGCGCTTCACGTTCGCCGGCAGGAGTGAGCGTCACGCCCTTGTACGGCACATGCGTGAGCATCTTGGCCTCGGCGAGGCGGCGCAGCATCCGCACTACGGCAGAAGGTGAGACCTCAAGCCGTTCGGCCAGCAGCGAAGTGGTCGCGCCTTCGGGCATGGATTGCAGCCGATAAATCTCCCCCAGGTATTCGCGCATCATCGGACTGATGTTCAATGTTGACCTCGGTTAACTTCACGCTCAACCCGGCCAAATTCGCAAGTTTTGCCGGATGATTGATTGGGTAGATGAGCATGATGATAATTTAGATGCAAATAATTCGCAATAAGGAGCTGGTTATGCATTTCCGACGTGTCTTGTCCCCGCTCGCCGGCCTGCTGGCAGCCGCCTTTGTATTCAGCGCCTGTGCGCCGGCTGCAACGCCGACGCCGCAGATTGTCCGCGAGACGGTCGAGGTGCCGGTGCGGCAAACCGTCACCGTCAGGGAAACAGTCGTGGTGGAGGTGACCCCGACCGCTCTGCCCGAACCACAGGGCGAACTCACCGTTTACACCACTCGCGCCGAGTCGTTGTTCAAGCCCGTCATCGAAGCCTTCAACGCCGCGTATCCGAAGGTCAAGGTCACGGTGCTGAGCGGAAGCAACAGCGAGCTGGCCGCGAAAATCCTCGAAGAACAGAAGAACCCTGTGGCCGATGTGTTCATCAACAGCGACACGCTGACGATGATTGATCTGGCGTCGAAGGGCGTGTTCCAGCCGAACGACTCGCCGGCAGTGACTGCGGTGCCACCGGACTACCGCGCCGAAGATGGGAGCTGGGTGGCGCTCACCCTGCGTGCCCGCGTCATCATGTACAACACCGAGCTGGTCTCGCCCGATGAAGCGCCGAAATCCATCTTCGACCTGACCGACCCGAAATGGAAGGGAAAGGTCGGGGCGACGGACAGCACCAGCGGCGCGATGATGGCGAATCTGGCCGCCATTCGTAAGCTGGCCGGCGACAAGAAAGCCGAGGAGTTCATCGCCGGGCTGGTGGCGAACGATACCCGCTTCTTCGGCGGCCACACCGACATCCGCAAAGCCGTCGGCGCGGGCGAGCTAAAGCTGGGCCTTGTCAATCACTATTACTACTTCCTGTCGAAGGCCGAGGGAGCGCCGGTGGGTATCGTCTGGCCCGACCAGGGCGAAGGCCAGATAGGCCTCATCTACAACTCCACCAACGCCGGAATCCTCAAGGGCGCGCCGCACGCCGACCTGGCGCGGGTGTTCGTGGACTTCATGCTCTCGCCGCGTGGCCAGCGGGTGTATGCGGAGAGGAACTATGAGTATCCGATCCTGAAGGACATCGCACTGGCCCCCGGCGTGCCGCCGCTGGAAAGCTTCAGGCTGGCCGGCATCTCGCTGAAGTTGATGTGGGAAGAGCTGGAGCCGACGCGGGCACTGGCGCAGAAAGCCGGTCTGCCGTAGGCAAATGCATCGCGTGGCCCCCAGCCGCAACTGAAGGAATCCACGAAA